>JBHJNR010000206.1:0-7845 GCA_050330615.1 Cyanophyceae cyanobacterium | reverse complement strand
AGGCTGGAAAAACTGCGCCGTGTTGCAGCGTCCAAGCGGAAAACCATGACGCAGATGATAGAGGACTGGATTGATAGGCTACAAGAAGAAAAGCCGTCCTAGAAGGACGGGGGTTGTATCCCATTTCCAAGGCTCACCCCGAGGCCGAGATTGCATTGCTCTTGCCTTGGCTTGATGATGGGTTTACCCCCTGCTTTGTCTGGGTGCAGGGCTTGGCGTTAAATGTCTGAGTTAAATGTCTGAACTGAGAACTCTGTCAGATCTGGTGATGGGCTATGCCGCTGGAGAGCGGGACTTTTCTGCATGGCATTTCAACCCAGACCGATTGGAGGCGACTCATCTGATCGGGATCCGGTTGGTCGACGCCCAGTTGCCGGGGGTGCAGCTGCTAGCGGTCAATCTATTGGGGGCAGATCTGCGGGGAGCCAACTTGAAAGGGGCGGATCTGACCCATAGCAACCTGGTCAAAGCGGATTTGCGGGGGGCAGATTTGCAGGGATCCAATCTGACCGGGGTCAACCTCTGGCGGGCCAGACTGGAGGGAGCCAACCTCACGGATGCAGATCTGAGCCTGAGCCATCTCTTAGAAACTCAGATTGACCCTTTCACCCAACTCCCCCCTAAGTGGCGATTGCTCTGGACTTGGATCAACCAGCTGGATCGTCAGAACCACCCCTGGATTGAAGATGAAGAGCCGGATCTCTCCAGATCTTCCCTCAAGCGGCTGGATTTGAGGGGGGCCAATCTGCGCAAAGTCAATCTCAAGGGATCCCTGTTGAACGGGGCTCAACTGACTCAGGCCAATTTGCGCTATGCCAATCTAGCGGGAGCTGACCTCAGTGAGGCCGATCTGACCGGAGCCGATCTGACCCGTGCCGTGCTCAAAGACGCGATCTTGGCGGGCACCAACCTGAGTGAAGCTAATCTAGCCCTTACCCATTTGATGGGATCCCTGGTGAATGAGCAGACCGCCCTGGATCCGAAGGGGCGGCAGATATGGCAGCTAGCCAATCGTCAGACCCACTCCCCCTTGGATCTCAAAGCAGCCGATCTGAGTCTGGCCTACCTGGCCGGCATCTCGCTAGCGGGATCCGATCTGGAGCGGGCCAACCTGAAGCAGTCGGTGTTGCGGGGATCCCGTTTGACGGGGGCCAATCTTAACCGGGCGAACCTATCGCAGGCCGACCTAACCGGGGCAGACTTGCGGGGAGCAGATTTGCGAGGAGCTAATCTCTATTGGGCTTGCTGGTATGCGACTCAACTGGACGACAGCACCCAACTGGATGAAAAGTGGCGGTTGGTGTGGCAACTGGTCAATAACCAATCCAAGCTCTCCAAGTTCCCTGGGGCCAACTTCAGCCATGCCAACCTGGATGACGCCCCTCTGCGCGGGTTTGATTTTCGGGGGGCACAGTTGGCCGGGGCGCACCTGCGGGGATCCCAGCTGCGGGGTAGCTGTTTGGCGGGGGCCAATGTACAGGGGACATTCTTTCACCATGCCGAGTTGAAGCGGGCAGATCTGACCCAGATAGTTGCCCGCAATAGCCAGTGGCCCGATGCAGATCTAGACAGTGCCATTTTGACGGGGGGAGATTTTCGGGGGGCCAATCTGCGGGGGGCCATTTTGACACAGGCCCAGTTGCAGGGGGCAGACTTTAGCCAAGCTGACCTGCGAGGGGCCAATCTTGATCATGCTCAATTGGGCCAGACCAACTTTCAGGGGGCAGATCTGCGGGGGGCCATCTTGGGCCAAATCAACCTGAGGGGAGCGATCCTCGATGAATCGACCCTGATCTGACCCACTACGTTAAAGGTTAAAGAAAGGGGTAAAAAAATGGCGAAAGGCTGACCAACCCCACACCTTTCATCAAGCTGGTGTATCCTGTGGGTTGCTCCATCATCTGGGATCCTGGCGGCAACAGTTATGGCAAATGGCAACTCTTTTGGGCTGATGTTTGGCATCACCACCTATGGCGAATCCCATGGGGGATCCGTCGGGGTGATTGTGGATGGCTGTCCTCCGCGTATCCCTCTGTCAGAAGCTGATATCCAGGTGGAGCTAGATCGCCGTCGCCCTGGACAGAGCCATATCACCACCCCCCGCAAAGAAGCCGACGCCTGCGAGATCACCTCTGGTCTGTTTGAAGGGATGACCACCGGCACCCCGATCCACATCATGGTGCGCAACAAAGACGCCCGCTCGCAAGACTACAAAGAAATGGAGACGGCCTTTCGCCCCTCCCATGCCGATGCCACCTACGACGCCAAATATGGGATCCGCAATTGGCAAGGTGGCGGACGGGCCTCAGCGCGGGAAACCATTGGCCGGGTGGCGGCAGGAGCCATCGCTAAGAAGATTTTGCAGCAGGTGGCGGGGGTAGAGATTCTGGCCTACGTGCAGCGGGTGCATCACCTGGAAGCCGAGATCGATCCCGCTGGTGTGACGCTGGAGCAGATCGAGGCCAATCCAGTCCGTTGCCCCGATCCTGATCTAGCCCTGGAGATGATCCGCCATATCGAACAGGCGGGCAAAGATGGCGACTCGCTGGGGGGGGTGGTGGCCTGTGTGGCCCGGCGTGTCCCCCGTGGGTTGGGATCCCCTGTCTTTGACAAGTTAGAGGCAGATTTGGCCAAGGCGGTGATGTCGCTGCCAGCTAGCAAAGGTTTTGAGATTGGATCCGGTTTTGGCGGTACTTACCTGACCGGCAAACAGCACAACGACGAGTTTGTCATGGGATCCAATGGCACCTGGCACACCGCCACCAACCGCTCTGGCGGCATTCAGGGGGGCATCTCCAATGGTGAGGACATTCTCTTGCGGGTGGCCTTCAAACCTACCGCCACCATTCGTCAAGAACAACGGACGGTGACCAAGGATGGGGAAGAGACTACTCTAGCGGCGAAGGGGCGGCATGATCCCTGTGTGTTGCCTCGTGCGGTACCGATGGTAGAAGCGATGGTGGCGCTGGTGCTCTGTGACCACCTGCTGCGGCAACAGGCTCAATGTGGCTTGCCCCTTCAGCCGTCTTTGCCGGTTCAAGAACCCGTCCTGGATTGAGGATCCCGGTTGTGTCCCGATCTGGCATGGGCATTTCACAACAGCCCGAGGCGGCCATGACCTATCAGGTGGTGCGCAGCTCACGGCGGACAACCGTCTCGCTACAGGTATCGCGGGAGGGGGTCACCGTTCGTTGCCCCACCGGGATCCCTTTGGCCAACGTAGAAGCACTGGTCTTTGAGCATCAGGACTGGATCCGGCGCAAACAAGCGGAGCTAGCAAAACGGCCTCTGCCTCTGCCCCGCACCTTTGCCGATGGGGAGACATTCTTATATCTGGGGGATCCCCTTCAGTTACAACGGGATCCCACTGGATCAGCCGTCCGCGTGGAGGCGCAGAGTTTGCTGGTGCCCGCTGGGGAACCCCATAGGATAAAAGCCCTGATCGCAGAGTGGTATGTGGCCCAAGCTGAGGAGGTTATTGCCCAACGGGTGGAGCACTATCGCCATCAGTTGGGGGTGACCATGCCACCGGTATTGATTCGCAATCCCCGCAAACGCTGGGGCAGTTGCAACACCAAGGGAGAGCTACGTTTTAACTGGCGGATTGTGATGGCTCCCCTCCCGGTGCTGGATTATGTGGTGGTTCACGAACTCTGCCACCTCAGGCATCTGAACCATTCCCGCCAGTTTTGGGCCTGTGTGGGATCCTTGTTACCGGACTACCCAGACCGCAAACAGATGCTCAAGCAAATCAGCCATCGCCTGGATCTATAAGTGGATTTATAAGGGGATCTATAAGGGGTTTATCTGATGGGCTGTTAGAGAACCCACTCTAAAGGACTGCTTGGGGAGGATACTTTTGCGGTTTTGGGACTATCGGGATGGTCATCCACCTCAAGAACACCTTTTTTAGCGTCTATGAGTCTCTATTGTTGCTCGCGAAGACGCCCCGCTTACATAGACTGAGGTGAGCTGACAGAGAAAGCTGGGAATAACGGCTCCTATCGCTTCGTGGCTTATCATAAATTCCAAAAAGATGCTGTGACTTGACAACCTCATGACAATATCGCATGACACCTATCTTGATGAAGTCTTCGTAAAGGACTTTGCACACGATGGTTGTCTTGCCTTTGAGTCAGCACCGCATTGACCAATCCAAACAGTCCTATAGCACCCGCCACGTTAATAAACAGGCTTTCGGCGCGTTGCTCATTGAAAACGGGATCCCGCAGATTGGGGATTTAGTCTTAGCCCGCATCCGTGATATTAGCCAGCACAAGCGAATCGAATTGAGCAATGGTCGCCGGTCGTTGCTATTTCCAGGAGATGAGGTCATTCTCTGCTACGGCAATCGCTATGCTCCGGATCAATTTGAAGCGGAGATCCCTTTGGACTTGTCCCCCTGTCAGTTGGTGGCTGCTGGGGGAATTGCTGGGCAGGTGATTTCGCAGCACGCCATGATGGAGCCCGCCACCAGCCTCGATATTATGGGCCTGTTGCTGGATCACCAATTGCGCCCAATGAACCTACGGGATTGGGCGTTACCAGCCCCTCAATCGCTGCCATCTTCTCGACCTGTGACGCTGGCGGTACTGGGATCCTCTATGAATGCTGGCAAAACCACAACAGTGGCCCATCTGGTTCACAGCCTCAGCCAAGCGGGCTATCGAGTTGGATCTGCCAAAGTGACCGGAACCGGAGCGGGTGGAGATATTTGGAAAATGTGGGATGCCGGGGCCAAGATCGCTCTGGACTTTACCGATGCGGGCTATCCCTCTACCTACAAAGTTCCGCCTGCTGAGATTGAAGGGATCCTGTCTTCCTTGACGGCTCAATTGGCGGCGGCGGAAGTGGATGTGATCGTACTGGAAGTGGCCGATGGGCTATACCAGGCGGAAACCGCAGCCATTGTGACCTCTGACTTGTTTCGTTCTTTGGTAGACGGAATCTTGTTTGCGGCGGGGGGATCCTTGGGTGCGGTGGCGGGGGTGCAGTGGCTGTTGCGGCACAATCTGTCGATTTTAGGCATCAGTGGGTTGGTGACGGCTTCACCCTTGGCCGCACGAGAAGCCGCCATTGCTACTGGATTGCCGGTCTTTGATCTGGAGGCACTACACCGCGAGGCCCCTGGTATGGCCGCCCGTTTGATGGAAGCCCCAAAAGTGGGATCCCTGGTGTGAATCACGAGTGAGCCTTGACTGAGTTTTTTATCAGGTTTTGGCTGCATTGACTCGGATCTGGGGGTTCCTTGCTGGATCCGGGCAACTCTATTCCATACCAGGGCTATCACTATGTTTGAGAGTCTCAGTAATTTGAGTGGTTTGAGCCAGCGTGTCTTGAAGCGGGGAATCTCGTGGATCCGGAGCTGGTTTGCCACATCTAAACGTGGATCTGGGATAGTCATGCCGCCGATTTTGGCGGGATCCCGGTGGATCTTGTTAGTGAGTCTGATTGTTTATGGTTTGGGGCAGACCCTGACCAAAGTGGGAAGTGCCCTACTGATTGAACTGGCCTTTGACCGGGTGCTAGTGGCAGCGGATCCAGCGGGCTATGGGCTGGTGCTGGCGATTGGGGCTGGTTTATTGGCCACAGCAGCATTAGCGGCAGAGCTGGAAATTGGAGAACGAGAAGATGCCGAACGCTTGGGGCAACGCTACGCCACGGCAATTCGCATCACCTTGTTTCAAAAATTGCTGACCCTTTCGCCGCGTGTTCTCCAGCAGCGCAGCCAAGGGGCTGTTGCCCTGCGGTTTATCGGAGATCTGACGGCGATTCGTAAGTGGATCAGCTTGGGATTGGCTCGCTTAGTCACAGCGACCATCAAAGGGTTTGGGTTGCTGCTGGGGTTGGCCTTTGTCAGTCCAGTGCTGGCGTTGACAGTAGCGGCAGTGCTGGGGATCGGCTTCATGCTCTCGCTTTCTTTGGGCCACGCTCTCCAACACAGTGCTCGCGAAGCCCGTCGCCGCCTCAGCCAGTTGGCGGGCAATATCACCGAAAAAATTGCTGCGGTGGGGGTGGTGCAGGTCTTTGGCCAGAGCCAGCGAGAGCAGGATCGTCTCATCCGGCAGAGCCGCCGCCTCGAAGAGACTCACATTCGCCGTGCTGTCACGGCTGGACAGCTCAAAGGGCTGGTGGAGGCGATCACCCTACTGGCACTGGGATCCGTTTTGATGGTGGGATCCTGGCAGGTAACAGCAGGCCAGATGTCGGTGGGAATGGTGGTAGCAACCTTAACGCTTGTGGGGCAGTTGACCCCAACATTGCGGGATCTGAGCCGGGTGCAGGAATACTGGCACAATGCCCAAGTGGCCCAGGCCAAGATCCTGGAGTTTCTGCGGATCCCTTCTGGCGTGGTGGATCAGCCTGATGCGCCGGATTTGGTGATCACAGCGGGTCGGCTGACCTTTGATCGGGTTTGTGTGGCAGGAGGGATCCATGAGCTGAGTGGTGAGGTCGAGCCAGGGCAGGTGGTGGTGATTGTCGGCCCCAATGGTGCGGGTAAATCCACCCTATTGGCCTTGGTGGCACGGCTACTGGATCCTGATAGCGGCTCAGTGCAGATCGATGGACAGGATTTGAGATGGTGTAACTTGCGCTCAGTGCGACGGGCGGTGAGTATGGTCAGCCCAGATCTGCCGCTCTTGCGGGGATCCATCCGCAAAAATCTTCGCTACCGTCGGGTCAGTTCCTCTAGCCGAGAACAGCGCACCCTCTGGAAACGTTGTGGGGTCGATGCCTTGCTGGGTCAATTGCCCCGTGGTGAAAAAACCTCTCTGGCAGAACGGGGCTTAGGTCTCTCCACCGGGCAGCGACAACGATTGATGCTGGCGCGAGGACTGCGGGGTAATCCGCCCCTTTTGCTGCTGGATGAGGTGGATGCCAATTTGGATCCCAAATCCGCCCGTCTGATCGACCGCATCGTCTCTAAGTATGAAGGCACCATCTTATTGGTTACTCATCGGCCTGAGCGAATCTCGTTAGCGGATGTAGTCTGGCATCTGGAAGATGGACAACTTAAATCTGTGGAAACTCCGGCCACCGCAACAGGATCGGGATCCTCTTTGACTCAACCTTTTCGCTCTCACTCCCGAATCTCGTAGACTCTTGGGGATTGTTAATGATGGATAGACCTCGCACTTCTCAACATTCTGAATTGGAGGATGAACCTCACCTATCTCCTCGCTCCCTGTGGCGATTGGGGTTCACGATTCTCTACGGCCTTTTGCTGGCAACGGTTCTAATCCCGGCCTTGCGCTCTGACGACAAAACCGGCAACTTAATCTCAGACTTTACGCTTTTAGGCGATGATTTATCCGTCACACCCGAGGATCTTTTACAACCAGGGCTAGGATCCTTTTTTTATCCGATCCCTGGCAGTGATCAGCGGATCCGGGTTTGGTATTCAATGCCGCGAAACTTACCTCAGTCGGCCCCGATTGTGTTTGTCATGCACGGGGTCAATCGGGATGCTCGTCGCTATCGAGATTACTGGGTGGATCACAGCTATCAGCAACAGTTTATGTTGGTGGTGCCTGAATTTGACCTTGATCTGTATCCTGAAAGCGAAAGCTATGGTTTAGCCAATATTATCTCTGAATCAGGCGAAATTAATCCTCCTGAGCAGTGGAACTTTAATCACATTGAAGGCATATTTGATCAGGTCAAACAACTGATCAGCTCCTCCGCCGAAACCTACACTATCTATGGTCACTCGTCAGGCGCGCAGTTCATTCATCGGATGATTATGCTGAGGCCAGATTCCCGAATTCGACTAGCCATTGCGGCCAACTCAGGATGGTATACATTACCCACATTTTACGAAGACTTTCCCTATGGATTGGACGG
>JBHJNR010000205.1:0-7098 GCA_050330615.1 Cyanophyceae cyanobacterium | reverse complement strand
CATCAATACCAGCAAGACATGAATAGACAAGGACAGCAGCAGCGTCCACATCAACCATTTGGGGGATTCAGCTGCCCGCCGTTCTTCTTCGATTAACAGACTTGCCATGAGACCTCGGATCCTAGATCCACACCACTTAGACACTCTAGATCACAGGATCCGGCCTCGCCACTGCGGATATAGCCACTCAGATTGCGCTAGAGAGTCATGAAAGCACAGTTTAGCTTGGGTGGGAACCGTCGGTCTGAACATCTCGCCCTCGCCAGTCTCCCCCCGTTAACAGCCGGGATCCCTGGGTCAGAGTCGCCTGTCCCACATAAACCCAAGCCTCAGCCCCACTATCTAGGGTCAACCACTGCCGTCGATAAAAATGGGGGTGATCCTCCAGTTCATCAAGCCGAGGCAGGATCTTGATCGGGATCCGATAGCGTTCTCCCACGATGGCGCATTGAGAGGAGGGAGAGATTGGCACGATCATCGGAAAGGAGCCCAAATCAAACATCTGGAACCCGGTGAGCCCATCATCCCCGATCCGGATCCCACCCTCCAGATAGGCATGATTAGACTCGCCCTGGAGCAGGGTGCCATAGACAAAAACATCAGTCCAACTGGAGTTCATCAGTCAGGACACGCTTAGGGATGCCAAGCAATGGCTTCAATCTCCACCAGGGCATCTTTGGGAAGCCGAGCCACCTGCACACAGGATCGAGCCGGAGCCGGATGGGATCCAAAAAATTCTGAGTACACCTCATTCATGGCAGCAAAGTCGTCCATGTTGGCTAAGAAGACAGTTGTCTTGACCACATGCTCTAGGGTCGTGCCCCCCGCCCGCAGTACCGCCTGCAAATTGAGGATGGCCTGCTGGGTTTGCGTCCGAATATCCTCCCCCACCATGGATCCCGTCTGAGGATCCAAGGGGATTTGGCCAGAGGTGAAGATAAACGGGCCTTCTGCCGCCATTCCCTGACTATAGGGGCCAATCGGCGCAGGAGCCTGATCGCTCAGAATGGCACATCGGCCTGGGCCAGTATGGGTGATGCCTCCCGCTTCTGCTGCCCCAGCCACATGGGGATACGGGGAGTTACTTTGACCAGGGATCCCAGTTGATCGCTCAGTCGCATTCAGGTCACTGGAACTCATGGCACCTTTCTCCCCTTGCTTATTTATTGCTTGCTTGTCTATTGGTTGATATCTATTTTGATGATAATTTCTGGAGTCTATCAGTTGACGTTCTGGCCCAGGTTTAAGCCCTTCTATGCCCTGAGCTTTAACTTACCCCATAAACCATCGACAGGCAGGCAAAGCTCTGGTGATTAAGACGGCGCATATCCGCTTCGGGCACCGCTTTGGTCATCTCAATGACCACCGCCTGTACCCAGTCCAACGGTCGCGAGAGCAGCATGGGCATCCGACTTACCCCCCGCTCCCGAGCCATGCTCGCCCCTAAGGCTAAGCTCTCTGAGAAGGGGGTAGTGCTGGCCACCACAAACAGCTCCGTCAATCCTCGGGATCCACAGGTAAACAGATCCGGCAAGGAACGGGAGCTGACCTCAATGCGAGGTGGAATTGTGGCGGTGGATCCACTGGCCAACACCAACGGCTGGGTAAGAGCCTGTTGGGGATTGGGGGCCAAAAGATTGAGCTGACCGCTGCTATCCAAGAGGGCCAGATAGATAAACAGCTCCTGAGCATGGCTGTTGTGCAATTCCAGAGACAGCATCTCTCCAGAGTCAAATTGGGGTAAGCCCGTCTCCCGTAGGGGTGGCGCAATGGTGGGGGCAGGAGCCTGAGCTGTCCGTTGTCGCAGAGTGGAGGGGCTAGTCTTGCCACTTTGGTCAGAAAACAGCAGAGCACTCAACCCCAGGTGCGAAACCCCACCATTGAGGGTGGTGCGTAATCGTTTGGCCGCCAGCACATGCTGCATAAGCGGGGTCAGTCGCTGGATCGCCCCCCGCGCCGCCTCGCCTGAGGAGCCAAAGGAAGAAAACAACATCTGTCGCCCCGGCCAAAACAGGCCATAGCTATCAGGATTGAGGATCCCTTGCCCCGCATCATGAGTGAGACGGTCGGTGGTGGTGACTTTACCGATTAGGCAATCCACCTGCTGATCGCGAGGGTTGGTCGCCTCAGCCCAGCTCAACTCCGACAGGGCGCTGGTGATGTCCACCTTTTCGATCCGTCCCAAGCTGTCATCCAGGCCCACCCGCAACTTGAGATGGCTGGAGAGGATGCGGCTTTCTTCTTTGAGGCGAGTGCCGATGGCGGGCCAGGATCCCTCGCTGTCATCGGTGGATACCTGGGCAACCAATCCCGTGCGAGACCGGATCACCAGGGGGCTTTGGCCCGCCCCTGATGGATCGGAGGGGACTAAGGTGGTGCCCGCCTGGATCCCACACAAAACCGCAGGAGGGATCCCGCCTAGCCAGACAGAGGCTCGATTGCCTTTGATCTCCTGGAGAACACCAGTGGCCGCATCGGAGCTGGCCTGCAAGAAATAGGGGGTGGCAGCGCGCCACCGGGATCCCTGGAGGGAGGGCTTCTGACAAGCCAAAACACTCAACTCCCGCTGGGTAGTCAATTGGTCAAAGGCGGTGTAGAGCTTTTCGGCAGGAGTGCTCTCCCAAAGATATTGCGTCAACAGATAGGACAGGATCCCGGCAGTAAAGCCCGACCAAACAGCCTCAGCCGCCAAGTCTTGGGGCATGGTGGCACTAAGCATCAATCCCCGTGACAAGGGAGGAAAAGTAGGGGATGCCATCGCTGCACCGACAATCGCATCTCCAGCGGGCTGAGATCCGGCAGTTGCCTGAAAAAGGGCAGGACGAGAGCGCAACCGCAACCCACCTCGAAGGGCGGGATCCGTGTAGGCAAAGCCACAGTCCACCACACTGGTCACCTGTGGGGTCGAGAGATTGATGCGCTCAAACCAGGTGGAGAGGGGCACGTCTTGAGGCTGTTGCCCATTGCCATTGAATATGAAGGCCGGTACCATCACCCCATCGGTGGCCAGATTGAGGGTGGCGGGGGAATCTGATCCAGAAAGCGGAGGTGTTTGAGCCAATAGAGGCTGCTGCTGCACCAACCGTCCGTACCCACTAAAGTGAAACACCAGGGTCTCAAGAGGTCGCAGTGAGGAGCGAGCCGCTGAGGCCAAAATCTGATCCAGATGGTCTAGGGTCGCCTCTTCATTGGTGAGCACAATGATATCGCCCGGATCAAAACCAAACCGATGCAGTAACAATTCTCGCTGCAACTCCACATCCATGAGGCACCCTTGCAGCGGGGGATAGTTTGACGAGCTCCCATAGCGATTGATGCCCACCAAAATGGCCAGCTTGCGAGTATTGGCAGCTAATGCTGCTCCATACCGAGTCCCAGCTCCAGTTAACCAGCCAGGATCCCAGCCGAGGCCCACCGCAGTGATCAGAAGTTGGTTGAGAAAAGTGCGTCGTGTGCTAGCCATCTTTCATAACGATATTTTTAAAAAGGGATCCGGATAACAGGAAGGTTTTACAAGGGCAGAAAGTGCTGAGAGGCTTTTCGATCAGGCACAGCCGTCGTCTCATTTTGTGTCAACTTCGTTGCGCTTTGTGAATAGTCATGTCGTAGTATTTGGTCTTTTTTGAAGCCTGTTTTGTTAGGTCAACAGCGGCGGCTCAATTGGCCTGATCAAGGCACCTGAGTCATTCCATTCCCATCCTTTCTATTCCTCTTCCCCTTCATAGGATATCCTCTCCTGCCTAAAATGAAGGCTCATCCCAGCCATCTCTGGGCAGATCTGAGCTGAATGATGAAAAGCTTATTGAGGGATCCCTAAACCAATTGAAACAGGGCATCACTGTGCATCAATACCAGGCTGGGATATCGCAAGACGATGAAAGTTGGGCTCTGTTTGGCACCCTTGATAGGGGCAGTTGACTAGGGGTAGTGAGATTGCAGCGGGATCCTGATCTGGCCTTAATCTTCATTTGATATAACCAACCCAGGGCAGGGTTTGTTCCACCACCTGCGGGACCAAGATGGAAGCGACCTATCTGTTGGGATTAGGCTGGATTGTTGGGTTACTGGCGCGGATTGCCCCCGCCGGGATCCCGTTGACGTGGTTGTGGCCTTTGTTGGTGGCTGGCATTGGGGTGGGGCTGGCCTTGGGGGTACAACGACGGCCTCGACTAGCCCGCACATGGCTATTGGCTGGGATCCTCAGTCTGGTGGCCTGGGGTTACTTGGGACTGCGAATACCGGTGGCGGGGCCACAGGATATCAGCCTCCAAACCCCGACCGAGGGAACGGTGATCGCCCGCATCCTGACGGATCCCCAGACGGCCCGCAGCGGTCGAGTCCGGTTTTGGGCGGAGGTTGAGGCTTGGCAGCCACCGGATGGCCAGCAGACTACCGCCACGGGCAGGCTCTACGTGACAGGGGATCCCAGCATCGTGGCCGAGATCCACCCCAGCCAAACGGTTCGTTTAACGGGATTTTTGTATGCCCCTCAGCCCGCCCGTAATCCGGGTGGCTTTGATTTTCAGCGCTTTTTAGCTCAGCAGGGATCCTTTGCGGGGCTGAGTGTGCGTGAGATGGAGATACTGGAACCAGGTCAGTCGTGGGGCGGCTGGGCCTTGCGGCGGCGGGTGCGGCAGTCGTTGGTGCAAGCCCTGGGGGGAGAGCGAGGGGAATTGCTCACCTCGATGGTGCTGGGGGCGCGGGCGGCAGAATTGGATTTTGAGGTTCAGGATAATTTTCGGAAAGTGGGATTAGCGCACGTTCTGGCGGCATCCGGCTTTCATGTATCGCTGCTGTTGGGGGTGGTGCTGGCGGTGGTGGGACGGTCTGGCCCGCGCCTGCAACAGATCAGCCTGTTGGGCATTTTGACCTTTTATATGCTCTTGACGGGCTTCAGTCCCCCCGTGGTGCGGGCGGCTCTGATGGGGGCAGCATCAGCGGTGCTCTTGGTGGATCCCAAATTACAGGGACGGATTCGGTTGCAACCCGCCGGGGTGCTATTGGCGGTGGCGGTGCTGCTGCTGATCCTCAATCCCAATTGGATTGGGAATCTGAGTTTTCAGCTCAGTTTTATGGCCACCCTGGGACTGATGGTAGGGATCCAACCGCTGCAAAAACGATTGGACTGGTTGCCCCCAGGTCTTGCCCTGCCAATTGCCATCTCCTTGGCAGCCCAGGTGTGGACATTGCCACTCCAACTCTATGTCTTTGGGAGTTTCTCCACCTATTCGCTAGTGGCAAACCTGCTGACCTTGCCGCTGATCATCGTGCTTTGTACCGCTGGGTTTGGGGTCTGTGGGGTGGCCCTGCTCAGTCCCGCCTTGGGATCCCTGATAGCCGAGCCGCTGGGGCTGCTGCTAACACCGTTGATCAATTGGGTGGCTTGGATTGCCACTTGGCCGGGATCCCTGATCTACACGGGTGCCACCAGTTTGCTTCAGTGTCTGCTGTTGTATGGGGCTTTGTTGGCGCTGGTGTTTTGGCCAAGGTGGCGCAACCTGCTGAAAGGGTGGGGCACAGCGGCGGTGGTAGCGGTGGTCTTAGTACTTCCAGCTCTATGGCCACAACCTCTGCACTTGACGGCCTTGGCGACAGATGGATCCCCCGTGCTGGTGGTGCAAACCCCTGAGGATGCGATTGTGCTCAACAGCGGGCCAGACTCGGTGACAGAGTTCGACTTGATCCCCTTCCTCCGCTATCAAGGGATCCCGCAGTCCCGGCTTCAGGCCATTGCCACCAGTGCCAATCCCGAGATGGTGGAAGGGTGGCCCCGTCTGCTGCAAGCCTTTCCAGCTTTGACCACCTTTGCTGCCATCAACAGCCCCAGGGGTGCCAGCCAAGTGATGGGCACTGGGGATAGTCTGGTCGTCAGAAACGGGATCCAGTTGCAAGCCTTGACAGACAATCCACTGATTTTGCTGCTGGAGTCTCCCGCCGGATCTCAATGGTTGTTATTGGGGGATGCCAATACGGGGGTGCAAGCCACTCTTCTCAATCAATCCCTTCCCAACCCAGAGAATGGGCTAACAGCTTTGACGGGCATTTGGTGGTCAGGCGATACCCTCTCCCGCGAGCTGTTAGAGCGACTACGGCCTCAATCCGGCATTTACAGTGGTCGGGATCCCGAGCGGATTCCCAGTTGGTTCCGAGAGCAGGGCTATCCCGTCTGGGCAGTAGCCGAGCAGGGGGCAATCTGTTGGGCAGAATCTGGGGATCCCCGGCCTTGCTTGTCGAGGAGCTGAGGGTTGCCCCTAGCTGTCGTCTGATTGACTGTGAGTGGTTTTGCTTGCTGGGATCCTGGAGCTAGTTAATGTTCTCAGGATTTCTTGCCATTGCGATCTAAGTGATGGGCAATCGCCTCAGACACCGCCTCGATCACCTGGATCCGGGCGTGATACTTATCATCTGCCGCCACCAATGTCCAAGGAGCCAAAGGCGTTTGGGTACGCTGAAACATTTGGTTAGCCGCTACCTCATAAAGGGGCCACTGCTCGCGGTTCCGCCAGTCATCCGCCGTCAGCTTATGACGCTTAAAGGGATCCTGCTGCCGTTCCTCAAAGCGGCTTAATTGCTCTGCTGGGCTGATGTGTAGCCAGATCTTGACCAGCACGATGCCCCCCTTGACCAGATGTTCTTCAAACTCGTTGATCTCGCGATAGGCCCGCCGCCATTCCAACTCAGAGGCGAAGCCCTCCACCCGTTCCACCAACACGCGGCCATACCAACTGCGGTCGTAGATATGAATCCGACCCGCTGAGGGCAGATACCGCCAAAACCGCCAGAGATAGTGATGGGCTTTTTCCTCTTCTGTGGGGGCAGAGTAGGCTCGCACCTGATAACTACGGGGATCCAACACCTCCGTCAGTCGCTTGATAGCCCCGCCTTTGCCCGCCGCATCCCAGCCTTCAAACATCACCAACACCGGGATCCCTTGGTCGTGAATCGCCTTTTGGTAGTGCCGCAATTGGATCTGGGCTGCTCGGAGTCGCTGGTGATAGGCTTTCTTCTTCAATTCTCGGTCAAGATTGACCTGAGCCAGCCAGTCTGGTTCACCTGCGGCCAGCGTTGCTTGGGGCGGTAAAGTGGGCAGGGATCCCT
>JBHJNR010000204.1:0-10648 GCA_050330615.1 Cyanophyceae cyanobacterium | reverse complement strand
GCCCAACTCTCCCGATTTTCAGAATGCTCAGGCGGTGGTGCGGGCTGGGGTGATGCGTCTCTACGAGGGAGATGAATTTCGTCCTCAAGGGGACATCACCAAGCTGGAGGCTCTGGCCATTCTAGTGCGGGCGCTGCAATTACCCGCCCCTGAAGCTGACCAAGTAGCCCGCTGGATGGCCCTCTATACCGATGCGGATCAAGTGCCGGAGGTGGGACACCCCTTCATCGCCATGGCTGGCTCGGCCGATCTGCTGCTCAATGTGCCGGATCCCACTCTGATTGCCCCCAACTTGATCTTGCGGCGGGGGGATGGGGCGGCACTGTTGCACCAAACCTTAGCGGCCCAACGGCGGATCCCAGCGATTGAACCGCCTGTGGCGCAATTGGCCCCGGCAGAACAGCCTGTGGTGGCTACAGATCCCAGCCAATCGGCCCCGCCGCCCATGCCCAGTCTACCGATGCCCAACGGCACTGCCCCCACATCCTCTTTGATCTCTGCCTTCCGGGTCTTTCCCTCGACTGGATCGGTGCCAGCCGGACAACAGCTGCAATTGGGGGTACAAGGGATCCCTGGAGGATTGGCGCGGGCAGAGATTGGCGGCATCGGGGTGATTCAACTGCAAGAGATCTCCCCTGGCCTCTACGAAGGCACCTACACAGTAACGGAACTGAATCAACCGGTAGAAGGCACGGAAGTACGGGTGGAATTGTTGTACAACGATCAGCGGGATGAGGCCCAACAGCGCTTCCCCAGTCTCAGCTTGGGATCCGCTCCCCCGCCACCCATTCCTTCTGCGGCGCAGCCCACACCGATCTCGCCCCCGCCCGCCCCCTTTCCGGTTCCCTTACCCACGGGATCCCAAGGCAGTGCCCCAGCGGTGCAGTCCAACCAGGATTTGGGCTTCATTGACTCCATTTTGCTGGAGCCTCAGCGAGATTTGGTGGAGGGGGATATCTTGACGGTTCAACTGCGGGGACGCTCGGACGGGGTAGCTCGATTTGACCTGGGCACTGAGGCGTTTGGGATCCCGATGCGACAGGTGGAAACCAGTGGCAGTTGGGTGATCTATGAGGGCACTTATGTGGTGGGAGCCAGCGACCGTCTGGTACAGCCCCAACTGCGGATCCGGCTCAATATTGATGGTCAGACCCAAGAGGTGACTACTACATTCCCCCATACTCTGGATGGCTCTGTGGGCACCCGCTCCACCATTCAGCCCCCCCGTGCCCCCATCTCAGCCAATCCGCCCCAGATTCAGTCCATCTCTTCCAATGGGGTGGGGGTATCGCTGCGTTCTAATGATCTATTGCAGGTGACGGTGCGCGGGGACCGAGGGGCCAGAGCTTCCTTTCGGGTGGCAGGGGTGATCCCAGATACAGAGATGCGGGAGGTGAGTCCTGGTCTTTATGAGGGCCAAGTGCGGATCCCACCGAATCCATCGCCCGCCACCAATGCCCGCTTGGAGGTGACTCTGGATCGGGATGGCCAGCGCACCATTCAGGCGGATCCCAATGGCCTAACCATTAGCCCATGAGCTTAGAATTCAAGTGACTTAAGTCAGCACAGGTCAGAGGTCAGCACTTGAAGGATCCAGTTCGTTGGGGTAGCAAAGACCTGTCGCAGGGGGAGCGCGCCAGATTAATGGCGGAGATAGCCGCCCCCTATCGGGGTTTACGCAAGTTCATCTATCTAGGGGTGGGCATCTCAGGCACTCTGGGAGCCTTTGTCTTTTTCTTTCGGGTGTTGGCTGGACGGGAACTCTCTACCGCAGTGCCCAGTTTAGCCTTGCAGCTGGGTTTGATGGCGGCGGCGGTAGGCCTAGTAAGACTGGAAAATCGGGCCCAAAAACGGGTGCAAGAACGAATGGCTACTCGTCTTCGCAATCAAGATAGCCGTCTTAAGGATGCAACCCAAGGGGTGGAGGGTATACAGTAGCAGAAAGCCGTTTGGGGGCGATAACAATGGCACGTCAATTCATCTTGATCTTGGGATCCCTCTGTGGAGGAGGTCTGGCCTTGGGTCTGCTGGCCCACCAGCTCTCTCAGCCTGAGCAGGTGGCATCCCCTCAAACACCCCAGATCAGTGCCCCTGTGGTCAGTGATGAACGGCCCTGGCCCCCCATCCCCACACCACCGCCGCCGTTGCCCTCGCCCCAACCCCGACCATCGGGATCCCTGCCCATTCCCGTACCCATCCCTCGCACGGAGGGGGTGAGTCGATTTGAGAATGGCCGCATCACCAATCCCGCCCTCTATCAAGCAACGGTGGATGCCTTTGTTGATCACATCAAAAGCTATGGCTTGGATCCCGTGGGACAAGGGATCCTGGTGATGCTGCCAGATGGCACCGAGTTGGCCTCGTTCCAACCCCACCAGCATTTTTCATCATCCGTGGTCTCCCGGCTTGCCACCAGCCAAGCTGCCCTCCAGACCTGGGGATCCCCGCTGGAGACTCTGTCGCTGCTGCCTCTACTCCAAGAGATGCATTGGCGGGCCGACTATCCGATCCAGATTAGCGATCAGATCCTGACAGGATTGAATAGGGCTCTGGCTCATCAACAGGGATCCCAGTCCTCCCTGACTCAACCCCTAGAGACCGCTTTGGCCGAGGTATCTCGTGTGCAGCCCCAGATCACTCTGCCGCTGGTAGCGTCTCCCGCAAGCCTCATGGGCATTCTTCAGCCCTTGGCGACAGAAGAACGACTCTCCACGTTATTGCCCCCCCAGACCACCATCCTGCCCCAGCTGGTGATGGAGCAGGGATCCGCTCAATCCCTCAGTGTGGACCAAGGGGAGAGCTACGTCATGGCTGGACAACTGCCAGATGGCACCCTGTTTGTACTGGTCAATCGGGGATCTTCTGTGGAGCAGGTGCAGCACCTTCAGCATCGCTTGCTGCTCAATCTGGCCACCCTGCGACAGTAATGGAACTCTTTTCGGGATCCCAAGTCTAGTTACTTTTCTTACCCGCACCCATGACCTCTGATCCTTCTCAGCCCGTTTCCCCAAAGCCCGCCCCCACCTCAGTTGAAAAAGCCCGCGAGTTGCTTAACAACCTGCTGGTGGCGGATGTGATGGTGGTTTTCTTTGGCTTTTCTTGGTTCGTATTCTCGGTGTCGGGAGCCTTTATGGGGATCCCGTTGGGCTACAACCTGTGGCTGAAGCTCTGGTATCCCCTCTTTCAACCGGCCCTTGGGATCCTGATGGCAGGTGCTTTGATTAGTGGAGCTTGGGGTTGGTGGGCCAAGCGGCAGCAGTCCTCTTGAGATGCTAACGGAATAAGAGGGATCCCCTCACAATAGGATCCCGATGCTTTTGGATTTTGCGTAACCGAACCTTCGCTAGGCCCAGCGAAGAATAGCAGAGATGGGCAACAAAGACTCCACCTCAGGATCATCCTGACGAACCCCCAAGACCTCGCCCCCATTGAGCATGACGCGGTTGATGATCTCGTCCATCACCCCATAGCTTTCTCCGCTGCGACCTTCGGCCAAGGTCAGGGATCCATCATCATCCAAACTGCCATAAAGGGTGGAGTCGGTATCCACCAACAGCTTGGCCACCTGTCCCCGGCTAGCCAGCTTAGCAATGGTGGCCAGATCTGAGCTGGCTCGGGATTCTTGACTGCGTTTTTGGAATTCCTGTTCCCAGGCTTCGAGCCGCTGATGGCGGAGATTCTGGACGATCGGCTTCACAGATTCGGTCAGTTCTGGCATCGGCAGGTTTTCCACACTACCCGATACCGCTTCTTCCACCAACAGGGAATAGTTGCTGACGGAGCGATAGAGAGCCTGCAAGTCGCTGGTGGTAGCCAAGATCAAAGGCACATTGGATCCCGTCATTACAGGCCGCATCGCTTGGTCAATGGCCCGCACAAACTGTCGCTGTAATACCTTTTTACCCTCACCCCCTTGCAGTCGACCTGAGGGAGCCGCATCCCGTTGGAGCGTGCGATTCGTCACGGCACTAAAGTCAGCCGGCAGATCCTCCACCGAGAGGGTGATCAGCTCATGATTGGGGGTGAATTCGTAGAGGTTGACGGACTTTTGCGAAATGGCCAAGACAAAGGCTGTCTTGGGTTGAAAGGCTGGGATCAGAGGCTTCAGGTGAAAGCGATCACTCACTTCGGCCAAACTGGCGACCGAATAGACCAGACGGTAGGTGACCAAGCGCGCAGGGGTGACCAGGATGCCGAGACCATTAGCCTGATGGCTCCAAAAATCGTCATCATCTAGCAGATCCAGGAGCTGCTCCTCAATCTCAGCCACCTCAGTTTTGGTCGCAAGGGCAAGGGCTTGCTCAGTGGCCGCTGTAATCAGATTGCGGAGGTTAATGCGATCTGCTTGGGTATCTTGGGTCACCGGAGTGGTGGGCAAATAGAGAGACACACAGGTGCCGCGCTCTTGGCACAGGGCTAGGAAATCTTGAGTAGTGATGGGGTCGCTATAGAGCAAATCAGTCTCCTTAGTATTTTCATGGCAACTTGTCCATCATAGGAAATGGTAAGTCAGTTCATGGTTAAGACTAAGTTGCATTACCCGGTTTATCTCAGCCCACCTGTATAGCCAGAAGTTCAAGCAGTAGGGATATCGACCACAAGCCAGGGATCCCACGCTCTTGGGCAGTGCGCTCGATCTTTTGGCCATGCTCATCAGTGCCCGTCACCATCAACACCGGATCCCGCTTGAGTCGGTGATAGCGAGCTGCTGCGTCCGCCACCATCGTGGTGTAGGCACTGCCGATGTGGGGCGCGCCATTGACGTAGTAGATCGGGGTGGTGATGACGAAAGGGGTGGTCATGGGTAGGCAGGCAAAGTGAGCAGACATCTAGATGTACCTTAAATCATCTCCCATCCCACCCAAAATCACAAAACAGGGATCCCATGGGATCCCTGTGATGAGCTTATTTTGCTAGAGAAACCAGGGATCCCAATCTTGTCAAAGCTGGGATCCTCAAGTAGTCAAGACTATTCGACGTTGACCCGCACCAAGCTCATGCTGCTATTTTCAGGGTTGGAGACCACCACGAGGTTACGCTCAGGGATAAACTCGATCCCTTCGGGTTCCAGAGCTGCTGCTTCATCACTGGCCACAGAGTCAGGGTTAAGCACTACCAAATCTAGAAGCTGAACATCAGTCGGATCGGTAATGTCATGGATCGTGATGGCATCGGAGCGTTCAATTGCGACAAAAGCCAAGACTTGGTCGCCAATCATGCCCACGCTGACAACCTCAGGCTCTGGGCCTTTGCTATCACAACGCATCGGCAATTGGGCCTCAATCACTGCTTCTTCAATCGAGTCGCCACTATCACCCAAGAACTCACCAGTCGCCGCATCAAAGACGCTGATGGAACGAGTGCCATGAGGGCTGAGAGGCTCTCCCTCAAACTCCTGTTCGTTTGCGGCTGTTAAGTTGTCCTCGTCAGCGGTGACAAAATACTGGCCATCAGGAGTGAGAGCAATGCCATCTGGCTCGCGAGCAGAGGTAAACTCCTGCCGCAGGGATAGATCGTAGGCACTAGCGATGCAATTGCCTTCCCCTACCTTGTCCTCGATCAGACCTGAGCCGGTGCGAACACCCACATCAAAATTGGTGACGGTGAAAGCATCCACTTGCAAAGGACTGGGCAATTCGGCAGGAACATCGATCCGAGCCACAGCATTGTTCTCTTGCAGGGTAGCCACGATGAAGGAGTTGTCATAAGACACTTTTACCGTCTCAGGCTGAGGATCATGGGAGAAGAACGGGATCCCTTCGGGAGGGATGGGGATCTCCAGTTGGCTCATGGATTCTGTGCCATTGCGCAGATCGATGATGGAGACTGTGCCAGGACGATTCTCCAGATTGGTCAGATCTTCTTCGTCCTCTTCATCTTCATTGGCCACCACCGCAAACTCACCATTGGGAGCAATGGCCACAGAGTCGGGGCCACGACCCACCATTACCTGTCCCAGCACTTCCATGTCGGGTAGGCTTAGGGCCAACACCTTGCCATTCACCTCATCAAAGGTCTCTGTATTGGCTTCATCACTATCCTTGACTGCTGCCAACACAAAAGATCCATCAGGGCTGATGGCCAAGCCGGTGAATTCGGCCTCGGTTGAGTTCTCAGGGAAAAAGTCCTCTGCCAACTCGTAAGTGCCTTCCACTACCAATTCTTCATCTTCAATCGTTACTAGAGTGACGGTTGAAGCACCGGCCACAACGGTAAAGGTGCCGTCAGCAGACACCGCCAACATCTCGGCTCCACCCAAGTCCTCTAGGGTGAACACCAACTCACCCGTGATGGTGGACTGTGCCATAGCCAGGGATCCCATCCCTGATGCCAACAGCAAAGAACTGACTATCGTTTGCTTGATCACGAGAAACCTCAAAAATCTTTATCACTCTTAAAGTCTAAAGTGATGAGTTGCAATCAAGGTTTAAGAGGAGGTTAAGCAAACCCTAACAGTTCATTTGCATGGACTAGACCAGTTTTTTGTCTGATTTGGATTCTAAAAAGTAGATTGTTCAAACATTCAACATAGCTGTTCTCTAAATTGTTCATATTGTTGCCTCAACTGGGCTGGCAATCTGATCGGTTTACCAGTTTGTAGATCCACATAGATGCCCACCTGTTTTGATTGAGCGGCGAGCTGCCCATTGGCGATGATCTCTGCTCTGACTATCCACCGCAGGGATCCCATCGATTCAGCCCACATTCTGCCCATTGCGGTATCGCCAAATCGGATCGACTGTTTGTAGTCAATCGTGGTTTTGAGTAGGACAGGGGCAATGCCATCCTTAAGCTGCTGTTCCAAAGGAGAATGACGAGCCAGGATCTCCAAGCGCAGATCTTCTAGCCACCGGATGTAGACAATATTGCTGACGATACCCGCAAAATCAATGTCATAGGTTTTGACTGTCAGGGCAATCTCTACCTCAAGAGGTCTCTTTAGGGGCTTGTCGTCCATAGCCTGCTCGTGAATACGATAATGAAGACTTAAGGTACAAGAGATTGAGTTGGTTGAACCATGATGCAGGTTAAAGATGTGGCTCACCACTTGGGTCTCAATCCCCAGACCCTCTATTTTTATGAACGTATCGGTCTGATTCCGCCGCCGCCGAGAACTGGAGCTGGCTACAGGCTCTTTAGTCAACAGGATGTCGAGCGGCTCGCCTTTATCACTCATGCCAAGACATTGGGCCTCAGCCTAGATGAAATCAGAGATGTCCTGACCCTGAAAGAAGAGGGATCCCTCAGTTGTAAAGCAGTCTATGAGCGATTGTGGGCTAAAGTCCAGGATATTCAAGCTCAGATAGAGAAGCTTCAGGCTTTGCACGATGACTTGATGCCCTTGATGGTGGAATGCAAGGACAGAGTGGATATCCTTGAGGAACGCGGACTGACATGTACCGTCCTGGATCAGCCCCGCTTAGAAAAGCCGATATCCTGAAGGCAGAAGAGGGGCAGACGATCGCGACTTTTGGCCAGAAACACTAAAAATGGGAGGCTGGGGGCTTGACCTTATAGATAGGTATAAGGCTTAGGGTGGATTCACTCAAAGGAAAAGGAGTGTTTCATGCTTAAGACTTTGACCGACACGGTTGCCGTTGGCTGTTTATCAGACCCAGAGACCCTACAAAATTTAGCCGATCAGGGCTATCAGACGTTGATCGACCTTTGCCCTGAAGCTGAGGGCAACCCCGTTGATACTGATTATCTGAAAAAAGTGGGCATCCAGTATGTCAACGTTCCTGTCTCCCCCCGCAATTTGACAGATGAGACGTTGCAGACATTCAAGCAGACAGTGCAGGATGCCGCCGCACCCATCTATGTACGGTGTGCCTCTGGGCTGCGGGCAGGTGTCTTGACCTTATTGACTCTAGCTGAGCAGCAGGGGTGGACAGAGTCTGATTATTTGGAGCAACGACAGGCCTTGGGACTAGATCACAAGCCCGGTTGTCTCTTAGCAGAATTTGCCGAGAAGCAATTTCGGTCACAAAACGCCTCTGATACTCATTAATCAAGTCTCCTCCTGAGCGGAAAGGCTGCCAGGGAATCAAGTTAAGCCTTTCCGTCTTTATTTTGATCCAGATCTCATTTAGGACATTTATCATGACCACCCTCAAAATCGACATCTTGGGCACAGGCTGTAAAAAGTGTCAGCTCCTAGAGGCTCATGTCAAAGAAGCTGTAGATACTCTTAATCTAACGGCAGAGATCACTCATATTACAGACCCCGTTGAGATTGCCATGCGAGGGGTCATGTCCACCCCAAGTTTAGTAATCAATGGTCAGGTTGTGAGTGTCGGAAAAGTCTTAAATCCCGCTCAGATTCAACCACTCTTGCAAGCGTAGGATCCCGATTTTATGTTTGATTTGTTCTATCCGTTTGATTGGCTTTCTGCATTGATCGTCACTCAGCTTCTCGGTCTATCCCTGGATTCGCCATTGGGATCCAGTTTGCATTTTTTCTTTTACGATGTTCCCAAAGTGTTGACACTCTTGGTCAGCATTAGTTTTGTCATCAGCACATTCCAGAGTTTCTTGTCTCCCGAACGAGTTCGTTCTTTCTTGGAAGGACAGCATTTGTTTGTTGGCAATGTGATGGCGGCTGGATTGGGAGCCATCACCCCGTTTTGTTCTTGTTCAGCTGTGCCCCTCTTTATTGGTTTTTTGAAGGCTGGCGTCCCTCTGGGGGTGACTTTCTCCTACTTGATCTCAGCTCCAATGGTGGATGCGGTGGCTATCACCCTGTTGTGGGGTCTATTTGGTTTTAGAGCAACAGTGCTGTATGTGACTTTTGGGGTTAGCTTAGCAGTGGTTGCAGGTCTGATCATTGGATATCTAAAACTAGAAAAATGGCTGGAACCTTTCGTACTTCAGTTGCAAGCTCAGGCCCTCTCATCCGGCGAGTCTGGCAAGAACACCTTTGTGTCGAGCCTGGATCAGTCTGAAACAATTAGCTGGAGAGAGCGAATCAATCAAGCCTGGTATCAAACCCTTGAAATCCTCAAATCAGTCTGGATCTATGTGGTAATTGGGATTGGATTGGGAGCGGCTATTCATGGATATGTGCCCACAAACTTAGTGACCCAGTGGGCCGGTGAAAGTAATCCCTTTGCAGTTCTTGTTGCCGTTCTGCTGGGAGTCCCTCTCTATACCAATGTGGCGGGTGTACTGCCCATTGCTGAGGCATTGGTCAACAAAGGAATGTCACTGGGAACTGTTTTGGCTTTTACGATGGCAGTGACGGCTCTCTCGTTGCCACAAATGGTGATTTTGAAAAAAGTTCTGAGACCTCAGTTGCTAGGAATTTTTATTGGCCTAACGACTTTTGGGATTATTAGTATCGGTTATCTGTTTAACGTTCTTTTGGTTTGAACCTAGAAATAGGGATCCCAGGCTCCATCCCATAGACCTAAGGCTGATACTGGATTCAAGACTGTTCAGTGAGCAGACATCCGCTCATTTCTTCTTTCTGCTATTCCACCAATTAACGGGGAACGTCGTCTATTATCTTGAGGGTGATTGTATCTTTTCAGGAGCGGGCTTATGTATGCGCACGAACCATTATGGGAGTCTGCTATCGCGAGACGGCGATTAAACCTGGCCTCCACAGCAGCCCCCTTTGCCATGGCCGCGCAGCCCGTCTCCTCCCAAGTCATCACCACAGACACCACCGGGTTAGACGCAGGCCCCATCACCATTTCCACCTCTCTGGACAGTATCCCTGGTTACTATGCCAAGCCCAAGGGATCCGGCCCCTTTCCTATCATTCTGGTGGTGCAAGAGATTTTTGGGGTTCACGAACACCTGCAAGATGTCTGCCGCCGCTTGGCCAAGCTAGGTTATGTGGCGGTGGCTCCTGAGCTGTTTTTTCGGCAAGGAGATGTTTCTCAGTTGGACACCATTCCAGAGATTCGGGCTATCGTTGCCCAGGTGCCAGATGCTCAGGTGCTAGAAGATTTGGATGCAGCGGTGCAATGGGCGGCTGGACATGCCAGCGGGGATCCCAATCGAGTCGGGATCACAGGCTTCTGCTGGGGCGGGCGGATCACCTGGCTCTATGCCGCCCATCATCCCACCCTCAAAGCAGGCGTGGCTTGGTATGGCCGTCTGGTGGGAGAAGTAACCGACTTGACCCCCCAACACCCGGTTGATGTGGCGGGCCAGCTCAAGGCTCCGGTTCTGGGTCTCTATGGCGGCGAAGATCAGGGCATTCCGTTGGACACCGTAGACCAGGTGAAGACGGCGTTAGAGAAAGCCGGGGATCCCTCGCGATTTATCATCTACCCAGACGCCCCCCATGCTTTTTACGCCGATTACCGCCCCAGTTTCCGCCCCGAAGCCGCTGCTGAGGCTTGGGAGCAATTACAGGCTTGGTTTAAGCAGCACGGGCTAGCGTGAAGTACCCGACGCTGATGCTACGCATACAGCACGGGCTTCCTGTTTCAACAGCCGCTGCCTCCACCTTGCAAGCAAAGTATTGGGCTTACGCAGCCTCTGGAGGTTTTGGTAATGCCTGTTTAACAGCACATTTATGAAGAAAAAGCCCTTCTCCATCAGGCTGTTTGAGTCGCGCATCGAGAAGCTGCGGCGGATTGCCCAGCAGAGGCAGAAAACCATGACGCAGATGATAGAGGATTGGATTGATAGG
>JBHJNR010000203.1:0-4616 GCA_050330615.1 Cyanophyceae cyanobacterium | reverse complement strand
TCAGGATATAAAACAGGTTGCTATCCATCGCAGTTCCCCTCTTCAGTTGGGCCTCTTTACGTTAGGCCATTTTAGTTGGGCTTCTTCATTTAGATGTTGGCTAGATGCTTGCCCTCTGGTGGTTTGCCCCTTGGGTGGTGGGCTAGCAGCCTTTGGGCGTGAAGCTACAAGTTGGGCTGATGCCGGATCAAGTTGAGAAACTCCTCCCGAGTCTTGGAGTCCTCTTGAAACACCCCCACCATCGAGCTGGTCACTGTCCAGGATCCAGGCTTTTGTACCCCCCGCATGACCATGCACATGTGGGTCGCCTCGATCACCACTGCTACCCCCTGCGGCTCCAGGATTCCCATGATGGCCTCGGCCACCTGCCGGGTGAGACGCTCTTGCACCTGCAACCGCCGCGAGTACATCTCTAGAATACGGGCTATCTTGCTCAATCCCACGACTTTTTGGTTGGGGATATAAGCCACATGAGCCCGCCCAATAAACGGCAACATGTGATGCTCACACATACTGGACAGACTGATGTCTCGAATCAAGACCATCTCATCATGGCCCACATCAAAGATGGCATCGTTAAGCAGCATCTCTAGCGACTGCTGATAGCCACTGGTCAAGAACTTAAGGGCCTTGGCTACCCGTTGGGGGGTGCGCTGGAGACCATCACGGCTGGGATCCTCGCCAATTCCCCGGAGCAGGACATCCACTGCTGCCGCCATCTCGTCATCTGTGACAGCATTGGGAGTCCAGGTGGGATCGATATCAGAGGATCCCGAGGTGTTTTTTTGCTGCATTTGAGCCTTGAGCGTGCCATTCAGCTCACTGTTGGTGTTGCCGTTGAGAAGATCCCCATCGAGTAGGGGGTTTGAGCCACTCTGAGCAATGGTCATAATCCGTCTGGTTCTCCAAAGGAAAAGGAAAGAGTAAACAGGAAAGCAGGGATGAACGGGTGCTGATCGGTTCAACTGATGAGATGGGCTCTTTCTCCCGTCACATCAAGGTGCTTAAAGTGCCCCGGCAGCAGGCATTAGTACCATCTCATCCACCACAGTGCTAGAGGGCATCCGCACCAACTGCAAGAGGGCATCCGCGACCTCATTCACCGTCAACATCAAAGAGCGGTCAAAATTGGCTTGCACTGTTGGGGTGTCCCACAGGCTGGTGTTGACAGCTCCAGGGCAAAAAGCCGAGGCCCGGATGCCATGTTGACGCTCTTCTTGGGCCACCGCTTGGGTTAATGCCATCAGGCCAAACTTACTGGCGGAGTAGGCACCCCACGTGGGAAAGACCTGTTTGCCTGCAATCGAAACCACATTGATGATCAGCCCTTCTAGTTGCTGCCGCATGCCGGGCAGCACCGCTTGAATTGTCAAGAAGGCTGCGGTCAAATTTAAGTCCAGCACCCGTCGCCAGTCGGCAGCAGGGGTATCCGCAATGGTGGAGGTGTAGCCCATTCCTGCATTGTTAATCAGTAGAGAGCAAGAGCCAAAGGTTTGTAACAGAGTTACCAACTGTCCTGGCACCCTATTGGGATCGGCTAGGTCGATGGCAAAGGCTTGAGCGGATCCCCCAGCTTGATGGATCTGGTCAACAGCCTCTTGCAGGGCAGGCTCAGAGCGAGCCACCAGAGCCACCTCAAAACCCTCTGCAGCCAATTTTAGAGCTACGGCTAGACCGATGCCTTGGCTGGCTCCGGTGACGAGAGCACGTTTGGGGCTGTGGTGAGGAAAAGACATTGAGTAATAGAAGTCAATACGAATGAGCAGATTTGAATCGATGAGAAAGGCCAGAATCTAGGATCGTTATCATCAGGTTCTGGACTGGGCTGATACTAACTGAGCTATCTGATCTAGGCTGAGCTGAGCTTCTAGGCTGAGCTGAGCTTCTAGGTTGAGCTGAGCTAGGTTTAATGGGCCCACAGGCTGGGTAGACAAGATGATGGCTATAGAGGTCGGATGAAAATTCAGGCTCTGGATTTCAGGCCCTCGGAATTCTGAGTGAAAAATTCAGATTCGTTAACGATTGTAACACTGAAATCGGAGGCACCGGGCTCAGGATGCCCAAAACCTGATCAGAACAGGTGATTAAAACGACAAGAAAAGCCCCAGATCCGCATGGGATCCAGGGCTTATGAAGGTGAATACAACTTCAGCAGGTTCTAGCGAACGCCACTGGGCTTATGGACGATGAAGCTCAACACTTGGCATTGCAGCACGTTGTCGAAGCCCACCACCCGGATGAAACAATTGGAATAGGATCCCCGGCAGGCTTGTACTTCGCTCAGCACTTCCTGGGTGGAGGAAGCGTTAAACAAAGGCAGCTTCCACATCGTCCAGTAGACAACGGTGGGATCCGAGGTTTCGTTAAATTCCACGGCAGGAATATAGCCCTGATCCAAGATGTACTGGATCTGCTTAGAAATCTGCAAATCGGTCAAGGGGGGCAAGTAGGATAGCGTTTCGTAGCGCCGCTCTTTGGGCAAAGTTTGCATGGTCAATCTCCGAATGGTTTTGGTCTGAGTGGTTGTGAGAATGGTTGGGGAAAGGGGAATCAAGATTCGGGGCCGAGTGGATCCTCAAATCCAAAGGCATCATCTGGCCCAAAGGTATCATCTGGCCCAAAGGTATCATCGGGGGTCGGATCCGTATCGCTGAGTCCTGTCACCCGTTCTAAGTGAGATCGGCGTTGGGATAGGTTGGCCGCTTGAATCCCGGTTTTGAGCATTTCGGGCAACACATCGGCGATCTCAGCGGCAATATGTTCCCGTACCGTCATCAGCCGATAGGCCAAGTCTGGGCGCTCTTGCATCAGCTCTGTCAGATAAGCCTCGCCATCTTGCAGCTTGGCACTGGTGGAAAACTGCCGCAGCCATAAGGCTTGGGGAGGATCCATCTCGCTCAGCTGCCCCAAAACCGTCCGCATCGCCTGATAAGTCAGATAACTGATCAGGGTGGCGGTGGTCTCTTTGGTGATCTGCTTCAGGTTCATAGCCAGAGCCGGGATGAGAGGGACATCAAGGTGGACTTAGGGTAGCAAACCTCAATGCCCTGCTCTGATCTAGTGCCAGATCTAGTGCCCAGATCTAGTGAAGCTTAGGTCAAGGGATCCCTTAGAGGGTATCCATAGCCTGGAACTCGAACTTGATCTCTTTCCACAGTTCGCAAGCGACGGCCAACTCGGGGCACCAGCGGGCGGCTTCGCGGATCACGTCGTTGCCTTCACGGGCCAGGTTACGGCCTTCATTACGGGCTTGGACGCAGGCTTCCAGAGCCACACGGTTGGCGGTTGCACCTGGCGCATTACCCCAGGGGTGACCCAAGGTGCCACCCCCAAATTGCAGCACGGAGTCATCCCCAAAGATTTCCACCAAGGCAGGCATGTGCCAGATGTGGATCCCACCCGAGGCCACCGGCAGTACACCCGGCATGGAGGCCCAATCTTGGGTGAAGAAGTTACCACGTGAGCGGTCAGCTTCCACATAGTTCTCACGCATCTGATCCACAAAGCCGAGGGTGATGTCCCGCTCGCCTTCCAGTTTGCCCACCACAGTACCGGAGTGAAGGTGGTCACCGCCAGACATCCGCAAGCACTTGGCCAGCACTCGGAAGTGGATGCCGTGGTTCTTTTGACGGTCGATCACCGCGTGCATGGCTCGGTGAATGTGCAGCAAGATACCGTTGTCGCGGCACCACTTAGCCAAGCTGGTGTTGGCGGTGAAGCCGGCCGTCAGGTAGTCATGCATGATGATGGGCGCGCCCAGCTCTTTGGCGTATTCGGCCCGCTGGAACATCTGCTCGACGGTGGGGGCGGTGACGTTGAGGTAGTGGCCCTTGATCTCGCCGGTTTCCGCCTGAGCCTTGTGGATGGCATCCATCACAAACAAGAAGCGATCGCGCCAGCGCTGGAAGGGCTGAGAGTTGATGTTCTCGTCATCTTTGGTGAAGTCGAGACCACCGCGCAAGCACTCATAGACGGCCCGACCGTAGTTCTTGGCGGACAGACCCAGCTTGGGCTTGATGGTGCAACCCAGCAACGGCCTTCCGTATTTGCCCAACTTGTCCCGCTCCACTTGGATGCCGTGGGGAGGGCCTTGGAAAGTCTTGAGGTAGGCGACGGGGATCCGCAGATCTTCCAGACGCAGGGCTTTCAGGGCTTTAAATCCAAACACGTTGCCCACGATGGAGGTGAGCAGGTTGGTGACGGATCCCTCTTCAAACAGGTCGAGAGGATAGGCAATGAAGCAGAAGTACTGGTTGTCTTCGCCAGGAACGGCTTCGATGTCGTAGCAACGGCCCTTGTAGCGATCCAAATCGGTGAGCAGATCCGTCCACACCGTTGTCCAGGTGCCGGTGGAAGACTCGGCAGCTACCGCCGCGCCGGCTTCTTCGGGGGGCACGCCGGGCTGAGGACTGACCCGGAAGCAGGCCAAAATATCAGTATCTTTGGGGGTGTAATCCGGGGTGTAGTAGGTGAGGCGATAGTCTTGAACGCCTGCCTTGTAGCCGGACTTAGATTGTGCAGTTGCTTGTGAATAGGACACGATGACTCCACCTTGAGTGCAGATCAAACTTTGACAATCGATGTTTCAACATTGGCCACAAACCTCTCAAACGAGG
>JBHJNR010000202.1:0-2541 GCA_050330615.1 Cyanophyceae cyanobacterium | reverse complement strand
CTGTTTGCTGCCGCTACACCATGTCAGTGGGCTGATGCAGGCGATGCGGGCCTTATTTACCGGAGGTCGAGTTCGGATTCAGACCTGGAAAACCATCGAACAAGGGGACTTCCAGCCCGATCTCTCCGATGCTCAGTCCTGTCTCTCACTGGTGCCCACCCAACTCCATCGCTTGCTGGGATCCCAATCGCAAGCAACCCCAGAGGCAACCCTGGACTGGCTGAGATCGTTTCAAATCGTCCTGTTGGGGGGAGCCCCCAGTTGGGCCAGCCTCCGCCAGCAAAGCCGTCAGGATGGGATCCCGCTGGGACTGACCTATGGCATGACCGAAACAGCCTCCCAAATCGCGACGTTGCCCCCATCTGCTTTTTGGGCTGGGGAAGAAGACTATCTGCCCTTGTTGCCCCATGCTCAGGTGCAGATTGTGCCTGTGCCAGGACACTCCGATGGGCCAGAATACTCCGATGGCGTAGGGCAGATTCAGATTCAGGCTCAATCGCTGGCCTTAGGCTACTATCCTCAGCTCTGGGATCCCGCAGCTCCCTTGGTCACCGATGATCTGGGCCAGGTTAATACCGCTGGGGACTTACGGATCCTGGGCCGGCGGCAAGACCTGATCATCAGTGGGGGGGAAAAGATCCTGGCTCCTGAGGTAGAGGCAGAACTGCGAGCCTTGCCGGGGATCCTTGATGTTTGCGTGGTGGGGATCCCTGATTCTGAGTGGGGGGAGCGGGTGGCGGCGGTCTATGTGCCCCAGCTAGAGTCCACTGATCTGGTCAGTCTGGATTCTGAGCGGGCCAGTCAAATGCTCAAATCACAGCTCCGGGAACGGCTCCATCCGGCCAAGATTCCCAAAACCTGGCATCGGGTGGCTCAGTTGCCCCGCAATCCCCAGGGCAAACTTAATCGCGATCAGATTCGCCAGCTGTTGGGCGGAGAAGGGTCGTAATAGCGGCTTTACAATGAGAGATATCAGGATGACCATGACCTGCCCTTGGGGATATCAGGTGGTGATTCTGACTCGACGTTTACTGGGAGTACCTCTGACCTTGGCTGATTCTCCGCCCTCCACTCCAACCGCTTCTATGCCTGCCTCTCTGGCCAAAATCGTCCAGCGTTTCCAGAAGGCCGAGCTGCCCAAGCGAAAATATGAATTATTGCTCGCCTATGCCAAGCGGCTGGATCCCTTGCCAGAAGATGATCACCGCGAGGAGTACAAGGTGACGGGCTGCACCTCCCAGGTCTGGATCACCAGCCAGTGTGCCGATGGCCAAGTCCAGTTTTTTGGAGACTCAGACTCCCAATTGGTCAAAGGGTTGGTGGCGGTGTTGGTGGAAGGCTTGAGTGGGCTCTCCCCAGCAGAGGTGGTGCAGGTGCCAGCCGAGTTTATCCAAGATACCGGGCTCAACGTCAGCCTTACCCCCTCCCGCACCAATGGCTTCTACAACATTCTCAAAACCATGAAGCAACGGGCTTTGGTCTATGCTGCCCAAGGGATCCCAACGCCAGATCAGACTTAAGAGCTCAAGCTGCCATCGAGCCACCTGAACGTGAATAATTGCTGCATAACCCTGGGATCCCTGGCCAATCAGAAGATCCTAGATGACCAAAGGCTGGTTTTTTGCTAAACCAGAAGCATGATTGTCCCAGTCACTCTTTGATCTAGACAATCTTTGATCTAGACAATCACTGTTTTGCACTCTGAGTGTCTGTCCCACCTTCGCAGGGTGATGACGGCTCACAGATTGCGTCATTCTACGGTTTCTTATGTTGCTAGTGTTGATCGTTCTCTCTCCCCTAACCCATTTTGGAGGCTAACTCATTGCGTCAGATTATTCCTTCCCCTAACACCTTGGACGATTCCACCTATCGCCTAGCCCTCGCCGCAGTTGAGGCCGCATCCGATCGCAAAGCTGGAGAGATCCTCCTGCTGGATGTGCAAGACATCTCCACCCTGGCGGACTATTTTTTGTTGGTAACGGGCTACTCCACTACGCAGGTTCGAGCCATCGCCAACGCCATCCAAGACAAGCTGTTGGAGCAAGCAGGTCAATCTCCTCGCCACATCGAAGGGTTGCAATCCTCCACCTGGATCCTGCTGGACTACTCTGACGTGATTATTCATATCCTGACGCCTCAAGAGCGGGAATTTTATGATCTGGACACGTTCTGGAGTGAAGCCCGTCCTGTGGATCTGCCCATCGCTGGCTGATGCGGTTGGGATAATTTAGGGCCGGTCAGCAGGGCCGGTCAACCGGAAAAGATCAACCAGACAAGATCAACCAGACACCAGTAGAAGACTTAGGATCCCTCCTCTAAAGCTAGCGGTGATAGCAGGGGTAGCAGGGGTAGCCAAATCTCACTTCCAAGACAGTATCGAGATCGCGGTGATAGAAGTTCCCTTCAACGAAATCGCTCTACCTCCCCTGCCTCTTTAGGCTGGGGAGGTAGAGCGACTGGGTGAGGGGGTTCGATGCCCCCGAACCCAGCAACAGGTGCTATACTTGGCATAATAACTTCACCCTTTGAGAATGTCCCAGA
>JBHJNR010000201.1:0-3522 GCA_050330615.1 Cyanophyceae cyanobacterium | reverse complement strand
CGCAGATGATAGAGGACTGGATTGATAGGCTACAAGAAGAAAAGCCGTCCTAGAAGGACGGGGGTTGTATCCCATTTCCAAGGCTCAAATAGCCTTGCCCAGGGATCCATGTCAGGCTTCTCCATGATCATGAGGATGCTTGAAGATCACGCCATAGGTAGCTTGTCGGCACCCCCGAGATGGTCTACAATCCCCTACAGGTGAGGAGTGGACACCAAGAGAGGGAGGCGCGGACGAAACACGGACAGTCCCGTTTCCCTCTTTTGATTGGTATTGGATAGCTCGGCTCACACAGCCCCTGACTGAGGTGCTTTAGAGTCTCGGTGGGGATCCCAAGCCTTCTTGGCGCATCAGCATTTCTGCCATACTGGGATCCTCGTCATTGAGGCTGCGGGCTGTCACAGGATCGCAGTCGTAGAGAGCGGTAGAGAATCGGTAGGTGCGGGGGGGCGCTCCGGCGACACGGATGCCGCTAATCACAAAGTCATAGTCTCGATTGGGCAAAATCCCCGCCACCGAATAGGAAATAGTCTCCAGGCCAAAAGCAGGATCCCCAACTCGAATGTCCCGTACAAAAGCAATCTGGCCAGTCTCTGCATCCGTAATCTGGATCTGGGCTTGGCTGAGGTCAGATTGGCCTCCCACCGTGGGGACTGAAAACGACCACCGATAGGCCGTCAGCGGTTGGCGGGAAAACCCTTCGAGGCGATAGAGATAACCATCCCGTTCTGGAAAGGAGATGTACTCAGGATTGGGGATGCTGTCATCAAAGCTGAAAAGCCAGTTGGAGCTAGCCTGTGTGACCGCCCCAGCCCGTGGGTCAAACACCAGACCATAGGCTCCCTGGGCATAGCGGGGAAACAGATTCCAGCGGCGGTGCCCAACATCTACATAATTCTCTAGCCCTGGTTCTGCAAAATAGATATCCACCTGACGGGCCAATAGGTGTCCGAGATATTAAAGTCTCTAAGCACTGCCACTAGTGTGAGATAAGGCTCCCCGCAGGGATGGTTGCGTACTTGGGCTCTATTAGATTGAGCTAGGTATTGGGGCTAAAAGGCGGATCAAATCGTAAGGTATGGGGATCCCCATCATCTCGAAAGATTTGGGGTTCATAACCCATCACTTCGACCGTGATCTGCCGCTGCGGAGGTCTCCAATCCCCTTGCCGGGATCCCACCTCCACCACATAGCCCGTTGCCATCTCCAGGATCCGCACTGGAGTTTTGGCCCAAGCTCCGGTCTGATAGGCAAAGCTATGGCCATCGTCTTCATAGAAGCTAAAGTCACCATTGCCGGGAGCGATCTTGAGACGCAAGGGATCCCATGCCCGTTCACCCGTGTATTGCATGACAGGAGCCAGCGGGATCACCCCCCCAGCCCGAACATACAGGGGCAAGCGATCGGGAGGAGCCTCCGCCAAGATATGGGTTGGCCCGATGTACTGGCTATCCGTCCACCAGTCGTACCACTCCCCCGCTGGCAGATAGACCACTCGCTTGGTGATCCCCGGCCGGAGCACCGGAGCCGCCAACAGATGGGATCCCAGCATTACCTGATCCCCCAGATGGTAGGTGGCCACATCGCCAGGAAACTCGTAGAGCATGGGGCGCAAGATGGGATCCCCGCTCGTTGCCGCCCCCTGACAGAGGGTATAGACGTAGGGCAGCAGTTGATAGCGCAGCTCAATCGCCTCGCGGCAGATCCGTTCCACTTCAGCCCCAAAGACCCAGGGTTCATGAGGCTTGGTGCCCATAGCCGTGTGCCCCCGCATGAGGGGATAAAGCACCCCCACCTGCATCCAACGGGCGAATAACTCTGGCGTGGCATTGCCCCCAAAGCCGCCAATATCGGAGCCCACAAAGGCCACCCCCGACAGGCCCAAATTGCAGAGCATCGCCAGCGACATCTCCAGATGATCCCAGGCGGAAAAATTATCGCCCCCCCAGACCGCTGACCACTGTTGGATCCCGGCATAGCCAGACCGGGTCAAGACAAATGAGCGTTCGCTGGGTCGCAAGACCTGGAGTCCCTCGCAACTGGCCCGTGACATCAGGTGACCATAGAGATTGTGAACCTCGGCATGGGTGGTGCGTTCCTCCAGGGATCCCTGGGGGGCATCCAGCGGAGGGCTGGTCAAGGTGCCGGGATCCCCAAATGGGCGGTCGCTGATGGCAGGCTCGTTCATGTCATTCCAGATCCCCGCCACCCCTTGAGTGGTCAGGGCCGATTGCAGCTGGCCCCACCACTGCCGTACCTCCGGGCGGGTGAAGTCAGGGAACACCGATTTGTCGGGCCAGACATAGCCATGAAACAGGGATCCATCGGCTTTTCGCAAAAAGTAGTCGTTGGCCAGACCTTGATCAAAGGGGGCATAGCCCGCCTCCGGGTCAAACTTTACCCCCGGATCGATGATAGTGACCACGCGAAACCCTTGGGCTGCTAGGTCGGCAATCAGGTCGCGGGGATCCGGGAAGCGAACGGGATCCCAGGTGAACACTCGAAAGCCCCGCATGTAGTCAATGTCGAAATAGACCCCATCACAAGGGATCCCTTTTTGGCGAAAGGTGGTGGTCAGGTGGCGGATCTTGGCCTCGCTGTTGTAGCTCCAGCGGCATTGTTGATAACCCAATGCCCAGAGGGGAGGCAAAGGCATCTTGCCGGTTAAATCGCCGTACTGCCGCACCACATCAGCCGGGGTTGATCCCACCATCAGGTAATAATCCAACTCGGTGGTGTCTGCCTCTAGCTGCCACTGGCTGGGATCCGTTTCTCCCAAATCAAAGCGACTGCGATGGGTGGTGGAGACAAAGTAGCCGCAGCAAAGGCCCGGACGCACCGTTAATAACCAGGGAATGGCCTGATAGAGGTTGTCGATCATGGAGTGGTGTTTCCACTCATCCACCGCCCAGTGGGTATAACTACGGCCCGATTTCTCTAGCAGCCCGGTGCGCTCCCCCATGCCATAGAGATGCTCACCCGCTTCGATCTGCTTGCGTAAGCCCACTTGCTCTGCCCGCCAGACCATCCCCTGTGCAGCATCTTGATCAAAGACCTGGCCGTGGGGATCCAAAACTCGGATCCCGACGGGATCCCGCTGGATTAAGACCTTCAGATCGGTGGTTTCGAGAACTAGCTCTGCCTCCTCCTCCCGCACCTGAAACGGGACTGTCTCCCAATCCTCATCCCGTTTCGTCACGGCCCAAGATCGTCGGGGCAACCAGGGGCCAGTTGGGCTGAGGCGGATCCGCAGCATTTTGCTGGTCAGAACCTGGATCGATAGGATGGGATGGCACTCTGCCAGCACGGTACCCTCAGCATCGCGGCCCTCACACGCTACCAGGATCCCTTGGTCTTGGTGTTGGATACTCTTGACCGCACCCAAGCAATACCAGGGCCTGGGTTGGGGTGGAATCTGACCAAAATAGTCACTGATGGGCAACGGGCTGGGGACAGTATTCATCACATCATCCGATGGAGACAACTGCCCCTATTGTGGATCCCTCAATCAGGGTTGCAAGG
>JBHJNR010000200.1:0-2141 GCA_050330615.1 Cyanophyceae cyanobacterium | reverse complement strand
AGCTGGGGCGGAGATTGTCCTGCCCCCCCCTTCCGCGGCCACCTCCCAACTTGCTGCTGGTGCTAGTGCCCCAGCCCGAATCCGACTGGCCCAAATCGATCGCTTTGCCTTGATTTTGCAGGAACTACGGCCCCACTTGGACAGAGCTGACCAAGAATTGGCCCTGGCCACCGATCCAGCAGTACGCTCTGCGATTGAGGCTGAATTTAATCGTATGGCCCGCCCCATCATCGAATCGTATGGTCTGGAGGCAGACGAGTATCAACGCATTGCCCAACTCTCTCAAGAGAATGCCGAGATTGCAGACCAGATTGTCGAAGCAGCCGAGAGACTTCAGCTCCGATAGCCCACCGCGACTGAATAGCTCTTCCCCAGATTCAGAGGGATCCCTGTGGCCCTGCCCTCCTAGCCTTGCCCAATATTGATAGCCCTGGCAGCAAGGTAACAAGGCTATAGTGAGATGTGATTTCAGGCTACTGTTAGCCTGCGGGTTGGGGGTGTCAGCCTGTCACCATTCTGGTTTTCGCGAAGCAATTGGCCTTATATGGATCTGCTGGAATATCAAGCCAAAGAACTGTTTCAACAAGCTGGGATCCCGGTGCTGCCCTCTCAGCGAATCGATCAATCGAGCCAGCTAAAGTGGCTGAAAATCCCCTACCCCATAGCGCTTAAATCACAGGTGCGGGGGGGAGGCCGAGGCAAAGCGGGTGGAGTGCGTTTTGCGGATAACACGATCGATGCTATCGCCACAGCCCAGGTGCTGTTTGGTCTCACCATCAATGGTGAATTGCCGACAGCGTTGCTGGCAGAGGCAAAATATCAATTCAGAGAAGAGTATTACTTAGCCATACGCATCGACCCAACCCTACGGCGGCCTTTACTACTGGGATCCCGGCGGGGGGGCATCCAAATTGATGATCGGGCAGAAACGATCCAACGGGTGGCGGTGTCGGTGGATTTTGCCCCCTATCATGCCCGACAGCTTGCCTCCCGCATGGGTCTCCAGGGATCCCTGTTGTTGGCGGTGGCAGATGTCCTGGAGCGGATGTACGACCTGTTTTCACGGCTTGACCTGAACCTGATTGAGATTAACCCTCTGGGGGTGAGTGCTGCTGGAGAGGTGATGGCTCTGGATGGCAAGGTGGTGGTCACTCCTGAGGGAATGCATCGCCAACCGCAGTTGATGGCATTAGTGGCGAGAGATCCTCTCAGTCAGCCGGGAGCCCAGGACTGGGCGGGGCGAGTACAGCAGGCGGGGATGCGCTGGATCGATCTGGAACCCTCTTCTCTAGGGATTCCTTTAGACAGTACCCGTGGGGAGGATGCCAATGGGGAAAACCCTCACCAGCAAGAGCCTGAATCGAGTGATTCTCCTAGGCATCCTGAAAGCTTGGTGGTGCTCAGCAATGGGACTGGACTGCTTTTGGCTACTCTCGACCGCCTTCATGCCCAAGGGATCCCGGTGGAGAGCTGTTTGATTGTGCCCGAACGCGGGGATCCCGAAGCGCTCCGACAGGGATTTGATCTGCTGTGGGAAAAGGTGAGTACCTACACCCAGCGTTCGGCTGGGCCAGGGATCTTGATCGATCTGGTGGGTTGCCTGATCACCCCCGATGAGCTGCTGCCGATTCTGCAACGGTTTCAACGGAAGTTAGAACGCTTTACCCCTCCCATCACGTGGGGCATCCGCAGCCTGATGGGAGAGTGGGACGACCTCAAGAGCCAAGACTCTACTGTACGAGTGCTGGGATCCCTGGAATCTGTCCTGCCGCAACTGGGTTGGGACACGCAAATCTTTGACATCCTCCCCAGCCTTTAAGGCCGAGGATTCGGTTTAGGCGAACAAGAGCAATTGCAATTGCTGACCGTCCCGACAGAGCGATATAGACCGTGCCGCCCCTGATGGAAAATCCAGCACGGGTCAGCCGGATAGATTGTCTCCCCCGCCTCTTCTTGAACCGTGGAGGGCTAACCCGTTTCCCTTTCCTCTGACCGCTGATGCTGGCAAAGAAGGTCTTGAACGCCACTCCCAAGTCTAGAACCGACTCGTTCAGAACCACACTGCTGACCTCTGCCAGCCATGCCCGACTAGGATCTTGTTTGCCCTGCGTGACCACAATCTTCTTGAGGTCGTAGCCGCT
>JBHJNR010000199.1:0-4294 GCA_050330615.1 Cyanophyceae cyanobacterium | reverse complement strand
CAGCCTGCTAACTGATCTGGGCCGATGCTTACCCGCTGGATCCCGGTCATAGGTGGGTACAAACGCAACGACTCCTGTAGAACTGATTCCAAATAGGGCAATTCCCGCAATCTTTCTGCCGCAAAGGGAGCGGATCCCAAACACTGATCTACCTCCGCCTGGGCCCGTGCCAGCGATTCTGGGTGTTGAGACAACAGAGCCAAGGTCAAGGCCAGACAGGTGGCAGCCGATTCGTGTCCATTTAGGATGATGGCCAGCAAGTTATCACGGACTTCCTGATCGCTCAAAGGAGGCAATGCTTCATCGACTGACTCAGTAGCCCGCAGCAACAAATCCAACAAATGAGAGGGGGATTTTGGGTCAGCGACATCCGGTGAATGGTCTCGTTGGGATTGGATCAACCCGTACAAGAACTCATCAATCTCGGCAAAAGCCTGGGCTAGCTTCCGGTTAATCACCAAAGGCAAGTGTTGCCACCAAGAGACAAATTGATACTGGGGCTGGGTGCTGCAGGCAATAATCAAACGAATGTTTTTCTGGAAGGTCTGGGTTTTGCCTTCTAGGGCTCCCACAGATTGTCCCACCGCCACCCTGCTGATCATGTCCAGACACAATGCCATCAAATCCGGGTAAACGTCCCTTTCCAGGAGAGCCCCAGCAGAAGCACCAAGCTCCGTTTGCCAAGTTTGGCTGAGGTTTTCCACCGGAGCAATCATCCCCTCAAAAAGCAGCGGGATCCGTTGTGGTGAGAGGGCTGTCTGTGTCAACACCCGATAGCGCCGCCAGGCTTCCCCATGACTGGTGAGTACACTCGAACCAAACAGCTGCCGCAATAGGGCGTTGGGAGGATACTTCTGATAATTACTCGCCCGAGATTGCAAAATTTGGTGAGCCATGGCATAACTGGCTACCGAGATCTGCTGCTTCCACAACCAAAAAATCTGGACAATGTTGCCAAAGCTTTCATGAAAGCTGAGATAACCTGACAGTCGATTGGCTGAACTGTAGATATCTGCCAGATTGCCCACCAAAAAACGGGGATCCCGTCCTGGCACCACTTGTCCGCTAGTATGACGCACCTGATGTTGTAATCGGCGAATTCGGCGATAATACCAAAAACGAAGCAAACCCAAAATGGAAAGCAGGCCAACCGTAAATAGGGATCCCCGCCAAGAAATAATCTCAATGGTACTCATGATCCAATCCTGAATTCTGATTTTACAAAAAATTGATTTAGAAGAACTACTTTATCTAATACAAAAGACTCCAAAATGGCGAGTGAACAAGCCTTTGGAATCCCATCTTGAGTGGGATCCCGTCTCATAGATTCTGCAAAAGGATACTGCTCTGGATCCACTTAATGTCCCTGAATATCCTCCAATTCTTGACTCTGGTTATAGAAGATGTGGGTGGGAAGAAAATTCTAAAGTCTACAGTGATCCAATCTTCCCATTTTAGTCATCAGAGCCCACACAATCACCGAGATATCATCACGCCACCTGGCAAGATAGCTTGAGCCATTCATCTTCTCATCACTCCGATCCCTCCCAGAAATATGTCCTCACTTCAATAGACGTCTGACTGTACGGAATGGATTTCTCGCGTAAAGTACTGTCTCTTCAGATGACCATGGTGGTTGGGATGGTAGGTCTGGATCCCCTCCCTTACGGCTCTCCTGCCTTTTTGATGTCAACGGTATAACGAGATACTGGGTTCCACAACGAGTAATGGTTACTCTTGATAGGTTCTTGATAGGTTATTGGGTCTTTCTGGGGTCCGAATTCAAGAGTTTGTAGAGTTAGAACACCACATTTCCCTCAAACTGGATCTAATCTCTGACGAGATGATTGGTCTTCATTTGAACTGAAAGAAAAGCTACGAAGCATTTTCGAGAGCAAGATCACTGGAGAGGAAGGAGAGAGTCAAATAGTCACAGGGCTGAAAGACGCTCTAAGGGTCTCCACCGATGTGATCACAACAATCCAGAATCATCTTCAGGGGATCTGTCAGTATTGGGTTAATTGTGTGACCAATGGGAGTATGGAGGGAATCAACAAAAGGTACGAGTTTACCAACATTACTAATTTCAGAGCCCGATTATTAGCAGCTTTCCGGCCTTAGTAATCCTTGATCACCATAAGGAGGGGAGAACCTCCTAGACATCTCGTCGCGCTTCTAAGGCTCGGGCCAGCGTTACTTCATCGGCATATTCCAAATCGGATCCCATCGGTAGCCCAAATGCCAAATGGGTGATCTTCATCTGAGGTTGGAGCTGCCGCAGATAATCCGTCACCACATGCATCGTTACCTCCCCCTCCACGCTGGGGCTAATGGCAAAAATCACCTCAGCGGGCTTGTTTTTGGCCACTCGCGTCATCAACTGGCGAATATGCAGCTGCTCAGCCCCAATGCCATTCATGGGAGAGATCACGCCCCCCAAGACATGATAGAGACCTTTATATTCCCGCGTCCGCTCGATGGCGATCAAATCCCTTGAATCTGGCACCACGCAGATCAGCGAGGGATCCCTTTTGGGTGACCGACAGATCTCACAGGGATCCTCCGCCGACCAGTGAAAGCAGGTCGAACAATGCTTGACGGTCTGCTTGGCTTCCAACAACGCCGAAGCTAGCGCCTCAATCTCTGTCGCCGGACGGTCAATCAAATGCAGTGCCAACCGTTGAGCGGTCTTGGATCCGATCCCAGGCAGTCGTTGTAATTCTTCGATCAGACGAGCAAGGGGCCTTGTGTACATCACACCAGCCCCCTGTTAAGCAATCTTCTGACTATCTTGACGATCATCACTACTCAAGGCCCCAAACAGATTCTCAGGACACCTGTTCAAGGGATCCTAGCCCCCGAGGCCCAACCCCGGCAGACTGATGTCGCCGGTCAGAGCTTCCATCCGTTCTCTCATGATTTCTGAGGAGGAGTAATAAGCGGTTTTCATAGCCTCTAGCACCAGATCTTGCAATTCTTCAGGAGATTTGGAGAGGGCTTCTGATGTTAATTCCACCTTGCGGGGTTCTTGGTTGCCGCTGACCGTCACCTTCACCAGGCCGTCGGCAGTCTCACCCACCACCTCCATGGCTTCTAGTTCCGCCTGGAGCTTTTGCGCCCCATCCCGCACCTGTTGTGCTTTCTTGAGTGCTTCTTGGATTTTGCCAAATGGCCCAAAGCCCTTAGACATGGGGATCTCCCTCGTTGTGCCGATCTCTTAGGTCTAGACTACTATACCCTGCTACATCAGCTAGATTGAGCTGCCCCAGAGAATAGGGGATCCCGCTGCTACCTGGATTTTGCCCCGAGCTTCTAGTTGGAGTCAGCCCAGGCAGTGTAGTACCATTGGATCCTGCCTGTTCAGGCTAATCATCGGGATGTAGCGCAGCTTGGTAGCGCACTTCGTTCGGGACGAAGGGGCCGCAGGTTCGAATCCTGTCATCCCGATAGACTCATAATCACCCTTTTGGCCTCTTGCGTCACTTTGGCCTCTTTCTTCACTTACAGGGGCTGTGACGAATTCATATCATTTCAGCCTACGAGGAACCAACCTTTCCTTTTGAATTTAGGGGTCGTGCCGAATACCAGAGATCCTGCAGATCAGTGGTATTCGGCACGACCCAATGCCACAAGAAGAAGACAGGTTTCTCAGTTAAGATGTATAAAGGGGCTCTCATAATCCCCCCAAGCTTGCAAATTGCGCAAACAACGACTAGAAGAGGTCAAACTGTGACTTATACCATCGACTCCGCCCGCAATATCTTTCCAGAGACTCTGGCTGCTGGTGCGGTGCCGGCGACCGTCGCACGCTTTAATCAACTCAGTGTTGAAGACCAACTGGCCCTGATCTGGTTTGCCTACTTGGAGATGGGCAAGACCATCACAGTGGCAGCCTTGGGAGCTGCCAGCATGGTGTTGGCAGAAAAAACCCTCAACGAGATTCGTCAGATGTCGTTCCAGGAGCAGTCGCAGGTGATGTGCGATCTGGCCAATCGCTCCGATACCCCTGTCGGTCGCACTTATTCCACCTGGAGCCCCAACGTCAAGCTGGGCTTTTGGTACCAGCTGGGCGAGTGGATGTATCAAGGGTTGGTGGCCCCGATCCCTGAGGGCTATAAGCTCTCAGCCAATGCCGGTGCCGTGTTACGAGCCATCCAAGACCTGGATCCCGGCCAGCAGATCACCGTGTTGCGTAATGCGGTGGTGGATATGGGCTACGACATCTCCAAGTTGGGATCCTATACCCGTGTCAGCGAGCCGGTTCAGCCCCCCCAAGATATGAATGAGCGGGCCA
>JBHJNR010000198.1:0-2793 GCA_050330615.1 Cyanophyceae cyanobacterium | reverse complement strand
TGGCCCTGGCCTATGCCATCACCATTCACCGATCCCAGGGATCCGAATACCCTGTTGTGATCATCCCGATGCACACCCAGCACTTCCCCATGCTGAGCCGCAATCTCCTTTATACCGGCCTGACTCGGGCCAAAAATCTGGCGGTTTTTGTGGGCACCCAGAAGGCCATCGCCCTAGCCGTCAAACAGGTCAATGCTCATCAACGAAACACCCATCTGGCAGCCCGACTTAGAACGGGATCCCACCTCATTACCAATCCAGCCGCTTCCCATCCCGAAAGAATCCTCCCGTCGGCCCCTCATCCGGCAACAATGCCGCCCACACCAGACTAGCGGCCCCTTCTCCAACGGGTCGCCCGCCTGTCCCACCCATCTCAGTTGCTACCCAGCCCCCAAATATCGCATTCACCCGCGCATCGCTGGCAACTCTGCCGCCAACATCCGCGTCAGCCCATTAAGTGCCAGTTTCGACAAACTGTAGGCAGGGGTTCTGCCCGTCATACTGCCCCAGGATCCCTTCCCACTGGACACATTCACAATCCGGGGATGAGCACTCCGTCGCAACATAGGCAAACACCCCTGAACCAACCGCCAGGATCCCAGCGTATTGGTGTCCCAAGCCTGCTGCACTTGCCCCAGATCTGCGGTCACTGCCGTTTGCCAGGTGTCATAAAGGATCCCGGCATTGTTGACCAATACATCCAGTCGCCTATGGCTTGTGCCGATCATCCGCACCACCTGCTCAATCTCAGCGGGTCGAGTCACATCCAACTGACTAGGGATTACCGCTAACCCAGATTGAATGAGAGGTTGAGCCGCAGCCTGTCCCTGCTCTAGAACGCGGGATCCCAGATAGACTGTCATGCCCTGTTGAGCCAAATGGCGCGTCACCTCCAGACCAATCCCTCGATTGGCTCCTGTCACCAAAGCGATTTTCTGATCCGTTGATGCCATTCTTAGTTCCTAAGCTCAACACCACGAGTATCCATTGTGAAGCCTGGGGAAAGCTGGGAGACATCATCAGTGAATTTACCCGCATTGGTCACCAAGTCGCAGTCAGTGGATCCATCCACATCGAGTCCTACGACTACGAAGGACAACTACGCTGGAAAACCTATGTCAAGGCTGAGAATGTCTGCTTTCTGACCAGCAAAGCTGAAGCCACCCGCATTACAGAAGCCCGTCAAGCCACCGCAGCTTAAATCTTCTCAGGGATCCTCTCACCAGGGGTTCGCGCCAGCGGCGACTGGTCGCATCCTTAATAGATCTATCGCTCACGTTAAGCACATCGTCAGAGCTGACTCTGCCTGTTTCCACCTCGACTCTTGGCAATGCCCAGATTGTAGACATTCCCAATGCGGTGCTGGTACTGCCCGAAGGGGATGAGTTTCAGGCCGCTAACCCTGCCGAGGGCGTGGCTTTGGTGACGGTCTCAGCCCTACCTGACAATGTGGTGCGTGTGGCCTTGACTGGGACGTCGTCCTCGCCCGATATCGGGGTGCAGATTGGAGCGACTGGGCTGATCCTGAGCATTGCGGCAGGGGAGGCGATTGCCACAGACCCCTCAGCCGATCTCTCAGAAGCAGAGACTCTGCAAATTCTGGTCACCGCTCAGCGCCGAGTAGAAGATGTCCAAGACGTGCCCATCAGCATCACCGTCCTCACCGCCGACCAGATCGAAGATGCCAATATTGTCACCCTGGAGGGCATTGCTGAAAACACCCCCAACTTTTCTGTCTTCAACGCTAGCGGCAGCCGCTACTTCAGCTACTACAGCATTCGCGGATTGTCTAACTTCAACTTTGCCTCCCGGGATGCGGTGGGATTCTATGTGGATGACGTGCCCTACGACTATGGCGGCTTCATTACCCAAGATTTTACTGATTTGGAGAGGGTTGAGGTACTCAGAGGCCCGCAAAGCACCCTCTATGGCCGCAGTTCCCAGGCAGGCGTGGTCAATATCATCACCCGCCGCCCCACCAACGAGTTTGAGTTTAACGGTACCGCTGGCTACGGTGCCCACAACGATCTGGATTTGCGAGCTAGCACCAGCGGGCCGATTGTAGAGGATCAACTCTTCTTTCGGTTGGCGGGGAGCTATGGTAAGCGCGATGGCTATTTTGAAAAGTACTCCTGGGCAACCGTCTGGACGATCAGTCGGGAGGCAATGTGCGAGGGCAACTGTTGTGGACGCCTGATGAAAATTGGGAAATTTTACTGAACTCTTCCTTCGATGACTATCGAGATGGGGGGCACCGATCGTTCCCGTGACAACCAACCCGTTTCAGATTGAACGAGATGTGAACGGGTTTAGCGATCTCACAACCAACGACCAGTCCCTCAGAATTGGGTATCGTCATCCCAACTTTCAAGCCACGTCAATTACATCACGGCGATTCTCCAGACAGGATATTGAAACCGATTTAGATTTCTCTCCAGCCGATGCCGGGACAGTTACCAATATCTACGACTCAACGGTGGTTACCCAGGAGGTGCGATTACAATCTCCTGATGAAACCAATCGCTTTCAGTGGTTGTTGGGAGGATATTATGAATCTCGCTCGTTTAACACGGCTAATGATGGCTTTAACTTTGGTGAAGACGCGGCACTCTTATTTGGTGACATTGCAACGCCAGGCGGCAGCCTTTTGAGAAGTGCTGACATCGGTGAAACGGTATGGGCTGGATTTGGGCAGGTTAGCTATCAGCCAATTGAGGCTCTAACATTGACGGCAGGGTTGAGATATGAATCCATTGACAGTAGACTCAATCGCTTTGAGCAGATCTTAACATT
>JBHJNR010000197.1:0-3778 GCA_050330615.1 Cyanophyceae cyanobacterium | reverse complement strand
AGCCTCACCATGCTGGCAGGCCGTCATCGGTTCGGATTGTTGATTGGTGACTACCAACGGGAGCTGTTGACAGGCTCGAAGCCAACAAGTGCGACACTTTGCAAGAGAGCCGATGGTTTTTACCACATCCACATTCAAGTCAAGTCGGATCCGCCACCTCAGCAGGAAGTCCCTGATGTGCTGGGAGTGGATCTGGGCCGCACTGATATTGCCGTGACCTCCGAAGGAGAGCAGTTTTGTGGACAGCAGCTGAAGAAGATTCGAGACCACCACACCAAGACCAGAGCATCTATCCAAAGACGAGCATCGAAGGGCACAAGGAGTAGTCGGCGGCGGTGTCGTCAACTCCTGAAACGGCTGTCGGGCAAGGAGAGACGCTTTCAGGCTTGGATCAACCACACCATCAGCAGCAGACTCACCAAACAGGCCATATCTCGTGGACAAGCCATTGCCCTGGAGGATTTGACCGGGATCAGGGAACGCACCAACCAGATGCCCCGCTCCAAGGCTGAGAGGCGGAGGAGCAATAGCTGGTCGTTCTACCAGCTCCGTCAGTTCCTGACTTACAAGTGCTTGGGTCTGGGCGTGAAGCTGATCCTGGTGAATCCTGCCTACACCAGTCAGGCGTGCCACAGATGTGGACACATCCATCCGGTGCGAGGTGAATCCTATCGGCAGGGGAAGAAGTTTGCTTGTGGGCATTGTGGCTGGGTGGGTGATGCTGACCTGAATGGAGCAAAAAATATCCAAACATTGGGGGCGACTGTAAACCGTCCTGAAGGTTCGGGCTGGGCGTGTTCCCTTGTGGATCATGTCCGGCTCAGGGCTGTGGAAAGCTCCGTGCTTTAGCGCGGGGAAGTTTACATCATGATCAGAAACGGTAACGGAGCACTGGAGCCTGCTTGGGAGTGCAACAGAATCCGTTTCTCGCCGGGATACGTTGTGGTCTGGATCTCGAAGGTGACTGTCAAGACTTGAGCCGACTGCGGCGGCAGTTCCACAAGTTGGCCGTGGGGATCCCCCATCGTGATCAGGATCCCTTTGCCCATCGGTTCCACCGTGATGCTGTCGACTTGATCGAGATGCTCTCCTTCCAGAGTGCAGACCACCCGATCCCCCACAAAAGCCTCTAGGGGCCAGCCTCGGGTCACTTTGGGTCGAGCCATTGGTTCTAGCATCATGGGGAGAAAGGCCTCAAACGAAGATAAAGAAGGGCAGATACAACGGGATCCACCCTTCAGATTAAGTCAAAGATCAACAGCGAAAGATTAACCAGGAGCAGAACAGAGGCAGAAGCCGTCAACTGCCTGCAGCTTCCTCCAATTTGCCCTGGATCTTACCCACCCGCTCTTCTGCCTCCGACAGAACGGTTGCCATCTGCTCCAACATCTCGCCGGGGTGCTTCTCCAACACACGGGTGGACAGCGCCATCCGGCCCCGGCCTTCGTCAATATCCAAAACCACTGCTTTGATGCTTTGACCCACCTGAAAAAGGTCTTCTAGCGACCGGATGAAGCTCTCAGAGATCTGCTTGATGTGGAGCAGTCCGGTGGCATCGTCAATCTGGACAAACACCCCAAAGGGTTTGATGCCTGTGATTTTGCCCTCCACCACTTGACCCCGCTCAAATTGGCCCAGGCTGGCCGCTTGAACAACTTGCTTTTGGGACAATACCAGCTTGTTGGCCTCGGCGTTGACATCCAACACCCCCACTTGCAGTTTTTGGCCCACCAGTCCATTGAGCTCTTCTCGGTGATTGAGGTGCGACCGAGGGATGAACCCCCGGATCCCTTCTGCATCCACCAACACGCCGCCGCGATTGGTGCCTGTGACTCGCACTTCAAAGGCTTGGTTAGTGTCCAACCGCTCTTTCATATCCACCCAGACCTTTTGCAGCAATTGCCGCCGCCGAGACAGCTTGATTTGGCCCTCGCGGTCTTCCTCATGGGTGATCAAAAACTCGTGGTCGCTGCCCACCGGCATAATTTCGGCAGCATTGTCCACCATGCGGCGATCCACCTCCTTGAGGGGCACAAACGCCAGGGATTTGCCCCCGATATCCACATAGGCTCCCTCAGGAGCAGTCTCCACCACGCGACCTGTGACGGTTTGGCCCACTGCAAAACTGGGATCGTGGTCATCAAGAGCGCGGGCAAAATCTTCCATTGAAAAGGCATCAACAGCCCGACGAGACGCAGAAATGTTCATCACAGTGAATCAGCTAGTAACGAAAAAGCAAAGCGAAAACGCAAAACAATGCACAGACTGGTCAAATCCTGCTCCCATCAGGTTTCTCATGGGGCAAGAATCCGAGCAATCAGGCATAGTCTATCAGACCCGACCGATAGACCTCAGCTCGCCATGGGTTGACTTGGTTTTAGATCAAGGTCTTGGTCTCTGATCAGGTGTTTTGGGAAAACCCAAGGAACCCATCGAGATTCGAGCTAAATCCCCTCTAGGATGACCCCGAGATAACGGGCGATCTCAGCAGCTTGATTTTCAATATCCGCTAGAGCCATTGGTTCGCTGATCGAGGTGAGCCGGAGATCCCCATGCCCACGCACCCGCAGAAAGATGGCCCGCTTGGGATTCAACCCATCTTTGATGGCAACCCGCACGCTCTGCACATCGGCAAAGGGATAGATCAGCTTTACCTCGCGGTTTTCTCCAGGGAATCCTTGCCGAAACAGGGTGACCGTCCGGGATCCCTTGTCAAATTCGTTGTAGCCGCCCCCCAGATTCCAGGCCAAGCTCAACCATTGATAGAGACCCGCCAAGGATCCCACCACCCCATAGAACAGCATGGCAATCCCCTGGGGAATAAAAACCAACTGGGAGGGATCCGAAAAGGGTAAGAGATTCGTGCCGCTGAAGCTGGAGAGTCCCGCTAGGGCAAATCCCAGCCCGCCGCCCGACAAGGCCACCGCCCAAAAATAGACGCTGGGACGACGGGATCCCTGCACGCTATAGCGTAGCGTTGCTGGGGTTTGGGTCTCAGCCTTGCCCTCCACTAGAGGGGAATCGGCAGGATAGGATTCAGGGTTGGAATCGAGGTTAGAAGCAGTCACAACAGCCTAGGGTATCCAAACGTATTCGTTATCTCACTCTAAAGCCTTTCGCCAAGATGATGGATCCCGATTTGACAGCCTCCCCTATCCGCTTGATAGCTACTTGATAGCTATAGGAGAAAGGCCGTTCTTGCCTGGGGGGGTATCTGGGAGTTTACAGTGACTCAGTACAGTGACTCTCAGTATTATGAGTTAAACCGACAAACCAAAGAAATGGGCTTATCCTAATGGGGTGCTGGCTAGCTGACTTCAGGTCAGTCATGGCTCATTCCTAGGCTGTTTCTGAACGTTGACTCATGACGCTATCCCCTTCCAAAACTTCATCCCTGATCCTTCCGAAAGGGGACTTGAACTGGCATACCCTACCAGTTGCAGAGGTGATTGCCCACTTGAGCACGGATCCTGAACAAGGACTCAGTGGGGCTGGGGTACAACAGCGACAACAGCAGTTTGGCCCCAATGAGCTGAAGGGAAAACCCGCTAAAAGTGGCTGGATCCGCTTTTTGGAACAATTTAATCAGCCCCTCCTCTATATCCTGCTGGTGGCGGGTCTGATCAAGGCAATCTTGCAATCCTGGGTCAATGCAGGGGTGATCTGGGGGGTGACGGTGATCAACGCCATCATTGGCTTTATCCAAGAGGCCAAGGCTGAAGAAGCCATCGCCGCCCTATCTGCTGCTGTCACGACTGAGGCCACCGTGATCCGAGAG
>JBHJNR010000196.1:0-4521 GCA_050330615.1 Cyanophyceae cyanobacterium | reverse complement strand
CTCCCCAACGCTTTGGAACTGGTTCAACGCCGTCCGGGATGGTAACTGGGGCGTCTCCCGCCGGAGCGGATCCATCACCATCTATGACCAAATCGGGATCCCGTGTGTGCGGTTAAGCTTTGCCAAGGCATGGCCCGCCAGCATCAGTGTGGGGGATTTCAAAGCGGATAGTGGCGAGTTTGCCATTGAGACCTTAGAGCTAGCCTGCGAAAAAGTGGAACATGAGGATATGACCGATGCAGCCATAGCCTCACGGGCACTACAAACGGCTGCTATGGCCGCTAGAGCCATTGCCTCGCCTGCCATCAAAGCGGATTAGCCATCAAAGCGGATTACCATGAGGGCAAACACTGATTCAATCTCACCGTGGATCTGAGTCTTCACTATCGGTGAGATTGAACAAGATTCGGCCATCAGGTATCAATGGGGAGGCTATTTTTGGCCAGTATCACGTTCCTTAACCCTTGCTCATGTTAGTCACCGAGTTTGAATTCACCTTGCCTAAGGGCTATCTTGATGCCGAGGGAACCCTACACCGCAAAGGGATCATGCGCTTGGCCCGCGCTATGGATGAGATCGCCCCCCTCAAGGATCCCCGAGTCAAGGCCAATCCCGCCTATGTAACTGTCATCATTTTGTCGCGGGTGATTCTAAAATTAGGGGCTTTGGATGATGTCAACCCGATGATTGTAGAGAATTTTTTTGCTGAAGATCTCAATTTTTTGCAGCAATTCTACCGCCATATCAATGGTCTAACTGAACGGGGATCCTCAAGCTCTGCATCAACAGCAAGGGATCCCGTAATTGAGGTTGGATCTGATGAGCTTCGTTCTGGGCAACCATAAACAAGCGGCGATCAGTCAGGATTCTCGCTATTTGGCTTTACTGTCGGGGGAAGGTGATGGCTCGAAAACAATCCGCACAGCAAGAGTTTGCCTTTATGCTCCCCAAGGGATTGGTGGATACCAAAGGACGGCTCAACCGTAGTGGCATCATGCGGTTAGCCACTGCTCGGGATGAGATTGAGATTTTTCAGGATCGCCAGGTACAGAGTAACCCAGCCTACGAAGTTCTAATCCGCCTGTCACGAGTGATCAATCGCCTGGGTAGCCTTTCAAATGTCAGCCCCCAACAACTGGAGGATCTGCCGATCTTAGATCTGGCCTATCTGCGGGAGTTCTATAACCGCATCAACCAACACCAGGATCCCCATATTGCGGTGGCCTGCCCCCACTGCCAGACACAGTTTCGGGTGGAGATGGCCCTAGCGGGGGAGTCCGGGGCTACCCCTTAAATCGGGTGTACGAGGAGGTAGCCTATGTTGCATATCACTTTCACTGGGGGCTGGATAGCCTGCTAGATTTAGCCCACCCTGATCGCCAGCGCTGGGTCAGCCAGATAGACCACATCAATCAGCAATTGCAGCCCGAGGCCGATCCCTAGCCCACTTACCTTCAAGATGATGAGCCCATCCACCGGATCCGTTTCAGTCACCTACCCAACCTTTGTCTTCTACACCAAGGAGGGCTGCGGGCTGTGCGCCGAACTTGCGCATAAATTGCAAGGGATCCCTGGGTTGTGGCCACAGATTGAGAGCCGGGATATCACCACTCAGCCAGACTGGTGGGATCGCTATTCTTTGGAGGTGCCGGTGCTGTGCGTCGTGCAGGCCGGACGGGAGATTCCCCTGCCCCGGACATCCCCGCGTGCTTCTATGGAGCAGGTGCAGCGAACTATCGAGCGGTTTCTGGCGGACTTGGGATCCTAACCTCTAGGCCCCTTGCCACAGGGATCCCACTTCTTTTTGCCTTCTTTTTGCCGGTGTCAAGAGTAGGCCACACACCCTGAGCGTTCAAATCAGACATGAGATGGGTTAGCTAAAGCGGCGAAAGCCCCGCACTCTCCCCGAGGGGAGTGTCGGGATGAACGCCGCGTGAGGTAAAGCCGAACAAGTTGGGTAGACTAGTGCTGAGCAGGTCTTTACTGTGCCTGCAATTATCGGTTCCACACCGACAACTGGAGTAGACACCCATAGCAGGAATACGCTTCCAAGGTTGAAAAGTGGATTGATCAAAATAGCAAGCCTCCCTTGTGGAGAAAAATAATTCAAAGTGGGGCTGGGCGTCTTCCTCACTATAAAAAGCTCGAACCCGGTAGCCAGTGGTAAAACACTTCCGGTGGGAGAAGCCCGCAGCATCAGCTTGCTTTGCTGTCGGGAGTACGTCACGGCAAATGCCCGCCAACACTAGCCATTCAGCCAGGGATCCCATTGGGGCATTGTGCTGCACTATAGAAGGTGACCTTGGATCCTGGGTTGGGCACCATGCAAATCCAATTGAGCTGGGATGATCCGATCACCCTAGAGCCTCAACAAGTCCTGTTGACACCTCCTGTTGGGCTAGGCCGCTTGCTAGAGCAGATCCCCGATCAGCATGACGGCCAAGCGATGGCCAAATTGTTGGTGATGGGGGACAATATCTCCCGCTTTCATTGCTTGATTGTGGAGCAACAAGGGCAGATCTGGCTGGAAGATCGCAGTGCTAATGGCACCCTCGTCAACGGTCAGAAGGTTACACAAAACCGCATCCGATTGCAGGGAGAGGAGGTGATCGGACTGGGATCCTATACCCTGACGATCCGACTCTTGGCCGATCAGTCCACGGCAACGGTGATCGACAGCGCTACCTTGGCCCCCATTCAGCTGGATCCCCCCCCAGAGGGCACCCAAATCTTGTCCCAGCCCGGTGCTTCGGATACCAGGTCTTCCACGATTCTTCCTAATTCCCAATCTTTGGCCCCACAGCCTCAGGCTCCCCTCCTGAGCAGTTTTCCGCCGCCGCGTCTGTTTGCCCAGCAGCAGATTCCTCTGGAGGCGTTATATCAGACAGGATTGCCGGTTCAAGAGAGCGACTATCTCGCCCTGGGGGGCGGCATCGGCAGCTTTATCTGGGTGGATGCTTTGCGGATCTATGGGGTGTCCCAGGATCAGATTCGCATCCTCAGCATCAATCAAACGCCCTATGAGCGCTATGAAAAGCTGCTGACCAACTGCCAAATTCCCCGCTGGAAACGAATTCGCTCAGGTTCCGACTCCACCCCTGACAACTTATGGGGTTGGCCGGGCTATGCCCTGCGGGACTGCTGGCGGTCGCTGATCCAGGGCAAGGTAGCCGAGGCGGGATCCTTTTTGTGGCAGGTCTTTAGCGAGCCCCTGTTGGCAGAAACTTATACCCCACGGGCGGGAGATGTGTTTGAGTCGATGGATCGGGAGGCGGCTCGCATCGGCTGGGATCAGATGTTGATGTATGGCAACATTCGTTCCGTCCGCAAGACAACAGACGGTCGCTATGTGGTGGCCTACTCAGCGACCCGACCAGGGCAACCTCCTGATTACCGCTTTTGGGTGGCCCGTCATCTCCATCTGGCGATTGGCTATCCAGCCATCAAATTGCTGGATGATTTGCAGGACTTTCGCCAGCGTAGCGGCAACCTGACGGCGGTGGTGCATGGCTACGAAACCCATGATCACATCTACGAGCACCTAGAGCAGCATGGTGGCACCGTGGTCATTCGGGGCTTTGGCATTGTGGCCTCGCAAGTGATGGATCGTCTCAATCGGGCGCGGCAAAAGAATCCCAAGATTGATATCGTTCATCTCACCCGCTCGGCCAAACCGGGCAACCGCTATGGGCTGGCCAAGCGAGAGGTGAGCAATCATTGGGAGTTTCAGGCCTACAACTGGCCCAAAGCCTGCTGGGGGGGATCCCTGCGGGCCAAGCTGGAGGGGGCCTCACCCCAAAAACGTAAAGAACTGCTCTCGATCTGGGGTGGCACCACCACCGCCAACCGGCAGGCATGGCGAGAGATTGTAGAACGAGGGATCCAAGAGGGCTGGTATTCCACCATGTTTGGCACCGTGGAGCGGGTGGAGTTGGATGAGACGGGCCGACCGATCACCTTCATTCAGGGCAAGATTGGCAGCAGCCAGCTCAAGGTAACGGCTGATTTTGTCATCGACTGCACCGGATTAATTTCGGATCCCAAGGCTCATCCACTGCTCAAAGATTTGATCGAACATTACAGTTTGCCCCTCAATCCCTTGGGGCGTTTGGATGTCACCAATGATTTTCAATTGGCCAGGATGCGCAATGATTTAGGCCGAATGCATGTATCTGGGATTGTCACGTTGGGTGGGCCTTATGCAGCGGCAGATTCCTTTTTGGGATTGCAATATACCGCCCATCGCTCGGTAGAACATCTAGCGGATGCGGATGCTCCTGGCCTTCAACCACTCTACGGCATCCGGTCTTTACAACAGTGGATCAAGTGGGCTACCAATCAGTCCCCTTGATCCCGGCTAACGTGAAGTGCTTGTCAAGGTGAGTCTAGTTATTTAGCTAAAGCGGCGAAAGCCCCGCACTCTACCCGCAGGGTGAGTGTCGGGATGTAAGCCGCGTGAGGCAAGGCCGAACAATTTGATTTCACACTGGCTTCGGGGTTAAATGAGGATGGCCTAAAAAC
>JBHJNR010000195.1:0-6222 GCA_050330615.1 Cyanophyceae cyanobacterium | reverse complement strand
GTTAAGGCTTGATTAAGGAAATGTTAAAGAGGGGTGATTGTTCAGTAGAGAAGAAAGATTCCTGGTGAGATTAGGATGGGATCCCTTCTCCATTCCAGCCAAATAGTTTCAGATCAATGCGTCCCCGTGGATCAAACTGGATCCCTTCTGATTCGAGGAGCACCTGCTGCTGATCGTCGCTGCCATAGCGCATGGGGGAGCGGGAGATCATCCCTTGGGCATTGACCACCCGCTGCCAAGGCACATCCGCATCACGGGCATCCAAGAGCCGAAACAGAGCATACCCCACCTGTCGGGCATAGCCAGGGTAGCCCGCCCATCGAGCCACTTGGCCGTAGGTAGCCACCCGTCCCACGGGGATCCGCCGCGTTACCCCATAGATTCGCTGATAGAAGCGAGGATGGTGAGCATCTTCAGACACAGGACAGGATCTCCCCAACGTAACGGCTAATGCTCAGCCACAAAGGCTTCCAACTCGGCCAGATTGAGATCAGCCAGGGATCCCTTGACCGTACGTCCTAGATCCTGGCGTCCTAGATCCTGGCGTCCTAGATCCTGGCGTCCTAGATCCTGGAAGGAGCACTGGGCAGGCATGGTAGGACTTTGGATCCCGTTGAGAAACAACTCAGCCAGTCGGGCATAGCCCAGATCGTTGGGATGAAAACCATCTGCCCATGGCCCTGGGAAAAAGGAGCTGGTCTCATAGGTAAAGGGATCACAGCCCACATCCACCACCGGGATCCCTTGTTGGGCCAGCTGATTGATCACCTCCTGATTGATGGCGACCGAAATCTCCCTCAGCAAGAGTTGGATGCTGGCCGGTTGCGATTGACCGACTGGCGTCAGGGCAAAGTTGGGAATATTGGCCACCACCAGACGGGCATTAGGGGCCTGTTGCTCGATGCTGGTGAGTAATGTCTGATATTCAGCCCCAAAGATACCCACCTGTTGAGCAATCAGGGGAGCGGCATCCTCCCCTTGCAACACAGCGCTGGCCGTGGCCAGCGCGATTTGGGTGGTGTCATTGTTGCCCGTCCACAGGGTCAGGAGGGTGGCATCTGCCGGGATCCTGGGCACTTGGTCGGTCAAAATATCGGCGGGAGCACGACCCTGGTTCAGACTCCGCACCTGAGGGCCGATCACAGCACTGGTCAAACCCAAATTGACCACTTGATCAGCCCCCAGCGACTGGGCCAACAGGGGTACATAGCCTGTACCGCCGGGACAATCTACAGGCTCCGATTGCCGGGGCTGTCTCCCGTCTGCATCGGCTGGTCCATCGCAGGAAACACTGGCATTGAAGCCCACCGCATCGCTGGCTCCCAGAGCCACATAGACCAGCGGCGGGACTGGGGGCTGGGGATCCTGGCTGACAGTGGTGGAGGTTGAGGAGCCACACGCAATGACAGAACTGGACATCACCAGAGCAAAGAGGAGTTTGGGCAACAGGTGAGGCATGAGGGCAGTCTTTTCACAAACAAGCCTTCATAACCTATCTCATCCTGTTAGTGGAGACAGGAGCTGCTCAGGGCAGTTCCACCGAGGTGGGCTTGGAGACATGGGTGAGACCCCAGCCCAGCTTTTCCCGCAAGACCCGAAAAAACTCTGGGGATTGCAGCCGCACCAAATCGGTATGACAGTCAGAAAGGGTGACACGGATCTTGTCTTCGTGGGTGATATAACAGCCCGCATTGCCATCCACCACCAACACCACGGGGCGGTTCACCACAGGCCGGATCTCCACCTCCTCAGAGTCAGCAAACACAAGGGCGCGGGAGGCCAATGAGTGGGGACAGATGGGAATGATCTGAAAGACGGGTACCTGAGGGGTGACCACCGGCCCGCCAGCCGACAGCGCATAGGCTGTGGATCCAGTGGGGGTGGCCAAAATCACGCCATCTGCCGCCACATCCAGGGTGGAATGGGATCCAATCGTCACTTCAAAGTGACACATACTGGTCAACGGCTCCCGGTGCAACACCAGCTCATTCAGGGCCAGCACCTCCCAGCGCAACCCGTCGTCGCGATAGACCTGCACCCTCATCATGCTGCGGCGATCCAAGGTATAGGATCCCTCCACCATGGCGGCAACTGCTTCTTCCAATTGCCCCAAATAGGTCTCGGTCAAAAAGCCCAAATGCCCGGTGTTGATGGCCAACAGTGGGATTCCATGAGGTGCCACCTGCCGCGCCGCTGCCAATACCGTCCCATCCCCCCCCAGCACCGTGGCAAATTGCATCTGTGGATCAAAATGGGGGGGCAACAGGCCGTCAAAGGGGCTATGACAGACGGGACTATCGGGACGGGCAAACCCCAATAAGCCTCCCCACGTTGGGGACGAACAGACCTGCCAGCCCCGTTTCTGAAACCATCCCTCAATCCGCTGACTGGCCCGAACTGCGGCGGGCTTGGTGTCGTTGTAAAGGATGCCAGTGGATTGGGAGCGCCGAGGTGGGATCCCTGGGCCGCTGCCATTGCGAGATGCCTGAGTCAAGAGATGTGAGTTGGCGCTTCGGGATCGATCATCCATGAGCCGCAGTTGGATCCTTAAAAGGTTAAGGGAATTATCGAGAAAATGGGCAGGAGACCGGCAAGGTACCGGTGTGACGGAAAAGTCTGACAAGACAGAGACTATTGGTAGCTTCCAGGGTTCACTCAGCTCTAGAGATCATGACAAGAGAGAATCCCCAATAACCCACCACTGCCCACAACTGGCTCAGCTAGGCCACCTGTCGGTACCACTCAATCGTCTTTTGGAGTCCCAAACGCAGGCTCACCTGCGCCTCAAATCCAAACTTTTGCTGAGCCAGTTGGGTATCCAAACACCGACGAGGTTGCCCATTCGGCTTGTCCGTAAGCCAGCGAATCTCCCCTTGATAGCCCATCAAGTCGCAGATCACTGTAATCAGCTCCCGAATGGAAATCTCTTCGCCTGTACCTAAGTTAACCGGATCCGGCTCGTCGTAGGCTTGGGTCGCCTGCAGGATCCCACGGGCACAGTCGGAGGCATAGAAGAACTCGCGGGTGGGACTACCATCTCCCCAGACCTCAATGAAGTCCTGGTGCTGGCTCTGGGCCTCATGTACCTTACGGATTAAAGCCGGAATGACATGGGAGCTGGCGGGGTCAAAGTTGTCCAGCGGCCCATACAAATTCACTGGCAATAGATAGATCCCCGCAAAGCCATATTGCTGACGATAGGCTTGCAGTTGTACCAGCAAGGCTTTTTTGGCGATACCGTAGGGGGCGTTGGTTTCTTCGGGATAGCCGATCCACAAATCTGCCTCCTGAAAAGGCACCGGCGTAAATTTGGGATAGGCACAGATGGTGCCAACACAGACAAACTTCTCCACCTCGGCTTCGTAGGCAGCCTGGATCAGGTGCGCCCCCATGATCAGGTTGTCATAAAACAGTTCGGCAGGCTTTTGTTGGTTGAGGCCGATCCCCCCCACATGAGCCGCCAAATGAATGACCACATCCTGACCCGCCACCATCTCTCGACACACCGCAGGATCCCGCAGATCGTGCTGCCGAGACCGAGGGATCCTGACCCGTTCCGGCGGGATCCCCAAGGTGGCGAGTTCGGCCATGACATGTTGCCCCAAAAAACCACTTCCCCCGGTGAGCAGGATGTTTTTCTGTGATAAATCCAGCATTAGATGCCCCTCAAGTGCGTCTGCCTTAGTGCCATAGCCACCCGTATCAACTCTATACCGTGGTAGTGCCATCACTAGATGGGCCGGCTGTATTACAGTCTTTAACCCATGGATCTCCTCACTACTAATCCCAGCTCACCAATTCCAGCGCAGGCCCAAGGATTGCAGATGTTGGCGGGCGGCTTGTTTTTGCTCATCCGTCATCAGGGCAGGCAAGGGATCCCCTGGTTGATTGGTCAGCCACCCCGCGATACCCCCGGCAGCGGCACCGATGCTCCATTCCCCATGATGAACACGGGTGGCAGCATTGACAATGTGGGTGACTGCGATGCCTTTATTGCCAATCAGCAGGTTGTCGATCTCCTGGGGAATCAGGGCTTCCATGGGGATGACAATGGGGCGGACGGCATATTCGTTGATGGGGGCCGAACTGGCGGAGAAAGAGGGTTCCCAGTTGCGGTAGCGACAGCCGTGCATATCAATGGCGTAGTGGGTAATGCCAATGGCGGTTGGGGCGAAGTTACGGGCTTCCCAGGTGCCCACCCGGATATCCTGCTCCCGCATCATGAAGACGGGATCCCCAAAAGCTGCACGGCCCAAAATCCGCCGCCCCTCACGAATGTAGGGATACATGCTCAGACCAGACAGGGTGCCCATCGGGGACTCGGATCCCTCCATCAGCGCTAAGGGGAATCCAGGCTGCGTCTGAGTCTCCATCAACCATTGGGCAAACAAGAGGGCATGATTCTCCCCATCCTTAAGGGCACCAAAGTTGACCCCCCCTTGCCAGTTGTGGTGTTGACCAGAGCCGCGGATCTCCTCTGGGGTCATCAGCAGAGCCGGATTCATCAAGCCCCAATCATTGCCCCGATTCCAGTTGACCAGGGTCATATCTCCACGAGCTGGGGTGCCATAAAAGGGATCGCTGCCCGTCAAGCTTACCGCCCGCCGATAGTTAAAGACACTCTGGCCAGAAAACATCGGAAACCCTTCCAAATCGTATTCCTTGCGATGTTCTTCGCGAGTCAGCCCAGTCTGGATCTGGGCAATACGGTTGCGAGATTGTCCCTGATCATCGTGGATGGCCATGACGAAGGGAAAGGTAAAAGCCTGGGTGCATTCGGGATTATCTTGCTCGGCTGGATTGACCTCGCCCGTGGTGGCATAGCTCTCGGTGCCGACTCGATAAGGGATCCCAGCCCAGGCCACTAGCTCGCCGGTATCGGTGGCATCGATGACCAAGAGCTGCCGTCCCTCTGGAGCTTGAATTCGCAGGGGTCTCTTGTCATAGATTGGAGTGCTTGACCAGCCATACCAAGAGGAAAACTCCCGCGATAACAGTCCGGACGGGCGATAGTTGGGATCCACTGGGATCCGCTGCACACCATAGATGGCCGTGATATGGCGACCGCTGACATCAAACTCAGCTCCCTTAAAAGCAGTGGAGGTCTGCCAACGACTGGCGGGGGCAGCGGGCAATGCCTGCTCTAGCCATTGTTTTGCTGCTCGTGCTCCTGCCGTGGGTAAAAAGCAGAGGGCACCCACCCAACAGCGGTTGGCATCAGCCACCAAGAGGGGATCCCGTCGACCCGTCCAAGCGGGCAAATCAAGGGGCTGTTGCTCGATCAGGGCTTTAAACGCCTCCCAACTGGGGGCAAAGTTATCCCGTCGCCGCATCGGGAGCGACTCATCAATGGCGGAGACCCCTTGAGAACTCAGTTGTCCCCCCAGCCAGGGGGTCAGCTCAATCAAACAGGTGGTAGCCCCCGATTGGATAGCCTGATGAGCCGCAGCAATTCCACCCAGGGATCCCCCCACAATGGCCACCTCACACTCCCAAATTACCTCAGGTTCGGGGATGGGATTGAGCAGTGGTCGCCCTGCTTCTGTCCAGAGGGCGGGAGCTTCCGGCTCAGCAGCAGCAAGGGGGATCTGGGGGGAACGGGATCCCAGAATGGCAAACAGACCCCCAGCGACAAAGGCCGTGAAGGGCAAGATCAACGAAAGGGGAACAGCTGACCGCCCACGACGAGATGGAATGCGACGCACCATGATTCAATGTACCCAGACTCGACACACCTAGCTATGAGGTTACGCGATCCTGTCCAGGTTGGTGGCCTAGTTGCTACCACACCTTTTTTGTTTTGCAGAACAAGTAGGCCATACTATAGAGAGCTGGTGTAAACATTAGTTACGACCAAATCACTCTAGATAACTCCAGACAACTCAACCAGAGGGGATCCTGTGATCACATTCAAATTGGTTCTGCTGGTCATTACCGTGGGCGTTTCCTTAGGCGCTCTCTATTTTGGCACTCGCAATGGTTTTTACAACACTGACAAATACCACGGCAATGGCTCGGCTCACTAGAGTCCTGCCAAAGGCTGCGGCCACAAGATGATCTACCCTACCGTTTAGGAGTTTGTTCTATGGCGCTTCATGCAGAACTCCATCGACATCTAGGGGGATCCGTCGTTCCTCGGATTCTGTGGGGCTATTTCCATCGGCATCAGTTGCCTTTGGCGGATGAGTATCCCACCTACAATTCTTTTGAAGACTTTTATAC
>JBHJNR010000194.1:0-13820 GCA_050330615.1 Cyanophyceae cyanobacterium | reverse complement strand
GACGGCGTGGCCGGTCGGGGCTTCGGGGGGGCCGGTCGGGGCGTCGGGGTGGGGGGTGGAGCCAAGAGCTGAGCTTGAGCCTGACGAAAGGGATCCGCGAGATCAGGGTAGACCCGCTGAAAGCGATCGAGCATATCCAGCAGGGTTTCTTGATCGGGGGCTGCTTGGAGTTGAGCCAGAGGTTCGCGCCAATAGCTCCACTGGCGTGATTGGGTGGGAAAGCGGCGCTGCACCGTCTCCAAGATCATTTCGGCTCGTGCCCAATCTTGGTCTTGGATCGCTCGGTCAAAGCCCCGCCGATAAACCGCCTGAATTTGAGCCAGCGACTCAGGCTCCGATAAAACCTCCGGCTCGGTCAGATTGCGCTCCAATTCTTGTCGATAGCGGGTCAAGGCTGGGCCTTCGTCGGGAAACTGAGCGATCAATTGATCCACCACCGCAATCGCTGCCGTCCAATCCCGAGCTTGGATCGCTGCTATCCGCTCTTGTTCCAGCTGATCCCGCAGGGCTACTTCCTCTTCGGGCTCCAAGATGGCAATCCCGGCGGATCGTTCATCCGGGGGGAGTTCGGGCCGTGATTGCAACCAGCGCATCCCCATAAAACCCAGACCCATCGGGATCCCTAGAGCCAGCACCAAGACCAATAGCAGCACCGGGATCCGAGAGGATGACGGCGGCTCAGAACTGCTCTCCTCCGGCTCAGGTAGATCGCGATGGGGTTGGGGGCGTGGTGCTGGCGGCGCAAAGGTTCTGTTGAAGGCAACGCCATCCGGTTGGGTATCCATTGCTCCGGTGGGAGGGGCAGCGATTGGCAGCACCACTGTCTCTTGCTCAGATAGTCGCTGCTCTGCCGCCTGCTGATCATCCAACCCTGCCCTCGGGTCTGGCTCATCCACCACCAGGGCGGGGATCCCAGGTTGGGGAGCCGCTAAGCCTGCCGCCAGAGAGAGCTGATGGCTGAGGGCCTCCATACTACTGGGCCGTTGAGCAGGATCAGGGGCGAGACAATCACTCAAAACCGCCACCACAGCAGCCGGTAGGGACGACGCCAGAAAAAAGGACTCCGGGGATCTCTCTAGGGGGGGAACGCGCCCTGTCATCACATGGGCCAATAGGGATCCCAAAGAATAGATATCGCTGCGTTCATCCGCCACCAAGCCGCGTCGGACTTCGGGGGCCAAATAGGGCAAGAGGGGATCCAATTGCGGATCATGGTTGGAGAGAAAAGGATCCAGCGCCACACCAGCGGCCCAATCCAATACCTGCACCAGCTTAGCCCCCTGTACCAGCACCACCGAGGCCGGACTGAGGCAGCGATGACGCAACCCCGCCACTGCCACCGGCGGATCCCCCAGATGCCCCCGCAAGCGATGGGCGGCATGGAGGGCGGCTGTCAGTTGGTGCCCCAGCCGCACGGCTGGTTTGAGGCCATAGCGGATCCCTTGATCCAGTTGGGTTTGCAGCGTGATCAGCTCTCCCGCCGGAGCCGCCATCACCCAATAGGGGCATCCCTGGGGATCCCAGCCCCAGTCCAACCGCCGAGCCACATGGGGATGATCCCCTAACAGGATGGCCAAGCGGGATTCCAGCTCTAGGGTTTTACGCAGCGGGCTACCCTCAGGCATGGCCCACCTCATCTGACGCACCAAAACCCGCTCTTGGTCTGGGGTAAGGGCTTCATAAAGGGTGCCCAAAGGGCTCGACTCCAACCGGCGCTGAAGTTGATAGCGACCCGCCCACAGGGGAGAGTCTGACCAGGGATCCCGATGGGGGGGCTGTGGGGACATAGGGAGAACGGGGAGTCTTGCGGAGTCTTTCTGGCTCAAGTTTAAGTCACATTGGTCTTACCGCCAGTGAGCCCACCCGTTACGCCCCCAGACCACAAGCCTGCTTTAACCAGCTCAACTCGGATCCCTCCAGCGTGGGGGCCATCATCTCATAGACAGCGTGGTGATAGAGCTCTAACCAATTCTGCTGAAACGGCGTGAGGCTGGGCTTGTGAATCAGCTGCAGGTCAAATGGGATCCAGGTCAAGGACTCAAACCGTAGCCAACCCTCCACCGCCGGAGCCACCTCCGCTAAGTTTTCCAGACGGATCCCGCCCCAGCCCGGTTGGTAGAACCCTGGTTCGACGCTGTTGATCATGCCCACCTCTAGGGGAGTAGAGGCATTTTTGCGGATGCCATTGGGCCCCTCATGCACATTCAAAAAGGCTCCGACGCCGTGGCCCGTGCCGTGGCCATAGTCCAACCCAGCCCGCCATATACTGGCCCGCGTGATCCCATCCAGCTGGGATCCCCAGGTTCCAGCTGGAAAGATCTGACTGATGCAGTCGATGTGGGCTTTGAGGACGGCGGTATAGCGGTGGGTCTGCTCAGGGGTGGGTTGGGCTAGCCCAACCAAGACCGTGCGGGTGTCATCGGTGGTCCCCCCCCAATATTGGGATCCCGAATCCAACAAAAACAGATCTCCCGCCTGCAACACCCGCTGCGGGTCGGGGGTGCCGTAGTGGACGATGGAGCCATTGGATCCAGTGGCGGCGATGGTATTGAAGCTGAGACCGCGCCAGTGGGGTTCGGCTTGGTAAAACTGCTGAATTTGATCCGCCACATCTGCTTCGGTGATCGGGATCCCAGCTTCCGTTTGCTGCTGGATCCAGGCCAAGGTGCGAATCTTGGCTCGACTGGCCTGTCGATTGGACAGCCGCATCAACACCAGCTCGGTGGAATTTTTGCAAGCCTTGAGCTGCTCAATGGGATGAGCCAGATCGCGCGAGCGGCTGTTTGCCAAGGCAGACAATAGTGCCATCGTCCCCTGGGTGGTGTGGTTGGGATCGATGCCCACCAATTCCCCTGCGGTTTCCCCTGGGTTTGCCTCAGCCCAATCCTGCAAAGTGGCTGCATAAGCCTCGTAGGGACGGATCTCCACCCCCGCTGCCGCTAGGCTTTGGACTGCTTCATCCGTCAGTCGGGTGCCGTCTGTAAAGAGCACCACCCCTGTGGTTGAGACCACGCCATAGGCCCGAAAGACGGGATTATAGGGGATATCAGATCCCCGCAGATTGAACAACCAGGCCACCTGATCCAGCTTGGTGACGGGCAGGATGCCGATGCGTTTTGTCTGCATCCGTTGCCGCACTTGGGCGACCTTATCAGCAATGCTGGCCCCAGCAATCTCCACCGGCACCGGATAGACCGGATTGGCGGTCAAGACCAAGGACTCGGATCCCTCCAGCTCTGAGCGCAACTGATCTACCGGGTTGAGGTTGCTGGCGACACATTCATGCCCCGCCGCCGAACAGGTTTCTGCCAACTGCCGATAGGTGGCCACCGACACCGTAAATGGATCCACTCCAATCCGGGATCCCGAGGGGAGCTGTTCCACCAGATCGGTCAAGCTGGGCTGCTGGGGTCGGCCTGCCTTGATCAGATCAAAATCCGCCCGATCGGTCTGCTGATCCGCCTGCTCGTCATAGCGGGGATCCACCAAGAGCCAAGCTTTGTCCAGGGTGATCAGCACATCTCCAGCCGATCCCGTGAATCCGGTCAGCCAGTCGCGGCGTTTGCGGGCGGTGGGCAGATACTCATTCAGATGCTCATCCCCCGATAGCAGCACCCACGCATCAAGACGATGGTCACGCAAGATCTGTCGGAACCGCTCCAGTTTTTGTCGAGTCAAAGCCCATTGAGCCGCCAGAGGAGTGGAACTGGGGGCAGAGGCTTGGGCAGGAGGGGAGGATAGAACCATGGGAGTCTCGATGGCTGTTGAGAGCAAGTCTATTCATTTTGGCAGGGATGCCAGCCTTTGACGGTATCAAAACCATCGCTTCAGGGGACTCAACAGACTTTTTGGGCTGATCTTGTTGGCTTTTTATTAGGCTTTTTATCGAGGGGAAGACGTTGGGATGACAGCTGAATCGATCAAACAGGTCATGATAGGGAAGTGCATAGAAAGTGACTGGGTTCAATAAAGTTCAGCCGATGAGCGACATCCCACTCGACCGCAGCCTTAGCTCCCATCTGGAGCCCTTAACCCTGGTCAGAACCTTGAGCAGTGGTCAATTGCTGATGGTGGATCCCCATAAGCGCAATGCCCTGATCATCTGCAAGACCTTTCATGCAGAGTTTGCGGGCCCTGGGGCTGCGGTGGGCGGGCCACTGGATATTGAGTCCGCCACCATCATTCCGGTGGGAGATGTGACCTTGCTTCATCCCGCTAGTCACCAAGAGCGCCAAAGAGCCTACGCCAAACGAAAACATTGGATGCGCTGGTTGCAACAAACCACCGAAAATCCCATTCCGGCCCAGCGAGCTAGAGGATTGCTTACCAGTCTGGAGGAGTTTTTCTCTCCCGAGGATGTCAGCCATCTCCCCAATGATGTGTTGGCGCGTCTGGTGGGGGTATTGCCCCAAACCATTGAGGCGGCCCGCCTACCCGGAGAGGAGACTGGGCCAGATATCACCCGTGGAGGCCGGTTCACCACTCAACCTGTAACAGCTCCCGGTGGTCGCCTTGCTTGAGGGTGTTTCTGGTCTTCATATTTCTTAGAAACGATTCTTAAAAACCTTCTAGCCGCTAAAGTGGTTGGTCTCGCCAATTTCTACGCTTGCCCAACGGTAGCAAAGGATCCTGAGCCGCTCTAATTCTGCCAAAGCCCAACCCTAGACGAAGGGAGGACTCTCAAAAGGATCCCAAATTGACATTGGACAGGTATCCTAAGGGTCAGATACGCTGAAGGGTCTCCAGCATCTCCCTGATCATTTTGAGAGACATTAAAGCGACTTAGAGTACTCCACAACAGTTTTCTCTTCCAGCCTTGCACCGACGTCAGCCTCTCTCGTCAAGACTAAGGATCTCAAGCTATGGACGGCACCGAGTGTCTCAATTGCGGCCATGTCAATCCTGAAGACGCCATCTACTGTGAAGAGTGTGGGATGGAGTTGAGCAGGCCAGATCCCGAGCCAGAGGCAGATCCCGCTTTCTTCCCGGTGGTGGCTGATGATCCACAGGCTGATGGCTCCATGCCAGAACTCCAGATGACTCCTGCAAGGGTTGAGGATGAGGATCCCATGCCTTATAATCCAACTTTGCCTTGGCAGGTTGAGTCTGCTGTTCACGCTATGTTTCCTGGGGTGGCTGAGAGTGAGGCCACTGAGGCTTTGGGTGAAAGGGATGAGCCTGATCAGCCAGAGCAAGAGGTATTCAGCGTTGCTGCCGATTTAGCAGCAGACCCGATTGGAGAGGATCCCATGTCTGACAACTCATCTGAGAACTCAATGGCTAAAGCTGATCAGCCTGCCGGGGCGAATACTAACTTGGAGCTGGAAGCCGAACCCGTTGTTCCAATTGCAGCAGAGGATCCCACCGATCCAGGATCCCCAGAACCAGAGGGATCCCCAGAGCCAGAGGGATCCGAAGATCCTGACCTCATCTATAGCCCTGGCACCGTGCTGGATATGCCCGATGAGCCGGAACCTGAGCCGATCCCGCCCGCCCCCCTGCCGCCGATGGCCCTACTGATTGCAGATGCTGGTGAGCGATTTGAACTGCCAGATCTGCCTGTACTGTATGTGGGCAAGCCCAATGACCAGATCCCGGTGCAGGTTGATTTGTCGGGGGTGGCTGAGTCCGAGATCATCTCTCGGGTTCATGCGGTCATCCATCGTTTTAAGCAGGAGGATCAACCCGAGACTTTCTTCCTGGAGGATGCGGGCAGCCTCAATGGCACCATCTTGAATGGGGAACCCTTGCAAGCGGGCACCCGCCACCGCAAGCCCCTCAATCCTGGGGATGTGGTTACCTTTGGCCGCAAGCGACAGATCACCTTCCGGTTTGAGATAGAAACCCGAGAGACTGAGGGCTAGGTTGGGCAGGCTGACCCCGATCTAAACGTCCAGATCTAAAGGGGCAAAGAGAATGGGGCAAAGAGAATGGGGTTGAGAGAATGGGGTTGAGAGATCCTGGGCTAGCATCCCCGCCCCAGACTCGATAAGCTAGGCCCCCCAAGGAGACCGATTGCATGGACGTCAAAGCAGCTGTTGCGACTGAGGCTGGCAAGCCCCTCAGTATCGAAACCGTTCAGGGCTGATGGGAAACTATTGCAGTAGACTATTGCAGCAGCTGGGAAAAGTATTGTCCTCAGTCATGAAGATCCACTATGGTATGGCGATAGCTTGTGACGTGGGTGGAGCAAACAGCTCAGATCCGCAGAGAGATGGTCAGACCTGAGGTAGGCCGCAGCAACTATCTGGCAGCAGTCTGGCAGCAGATTTGTCTCACACTTCACCTGTGATCGGCGTCATCCTGCCTCCCCTGTCTCAGCCTTATTTTTGAAACATAACCACCCTGCTTAGTGAGGTTGACACGATGTTCAAGGCAAATTCTGCGCTGGCGGTTTTCGGATCCAGCCTGTTGATGTTCTCTGGCATTACTGGGGCGGGATCCCTGTCTGCAGAGGCCAATCCAGCACCCGTCTTGGTGGCCCAAGGCACCCAAACAGTGCGAATGGGATCCCTGCAAACTTTTCAGGCTCCCAATGGTTTCTTTTCGGTGGGCTTTCCCTCCAACTGGGACTTGAGCGATCTGAGTGATGAAGGAATCACTCGGGCGGTATCGGTGGATCCCTTTGGCAATGCCATGTTTGCGGTAGCAGCTTTTGAAACCGATCAAGTGTTTACCCCCAATCAACTGGGTGTCTTTTTGCAAGACGATGTGGAAGGGGTGTATGGGGATCGTGACGCCTTCGAGATGGAGCAAGATACCGTGCCCCAAAATGATGGCAGTTTGCGGGTTTTCTACACGTTTGTCGATGTCGCATCCACCGGTGAAACCATTCCCTTTATGGGCAATGCCTTCATCGAACAGAGAGGCGACCTGATTTTGCTCACCTACTTTATGGTGCCTGATGCCCAATTTGAAGCCTTGCAAACGCAAATCAATGAAGTTCTCAACTCTGTGAGTGTGAGTCCCGCCCCTAGTCTCAAATAGGCCCGCCTACCCTCTGATCAGAGACTGATTAGATTACAGCTGATTAGATTACAGCTGATTGGATACCAAATAGTGGTCTCACACCAAGGGATCCTTCATCGGAGGGATCCCTTTTGCTTGGTCGGGCCTGCTCTAATCCGCATCGCCCGCCCTCAGCCCAGTGGGTAAGATCAAAGAATGACAAGACTCATACCCACACCACAGGGGGGATCCCAAGTGCCTCTGGATACGCATGAGCTGGGCCAACCATCTCAATCTTCTTCCTCTGCCGCTGGGCCAGCACACCAGATCACCCAGCCAGGGGGTAATGGGGAGACACCTCCTCGTCAGGTAGCCCCTGAGACCCAAGACTCTCCTGAGAAGGGATCCCACCATTCCCAATGGGTGCCCGCCCCACCAGCAGCCTCACCCGTTCGGAAAAAGAGGCATCCCTGGCGCTGGGGAATCGGGATCCTGATTCTGCTCGGGCTCGGTGGCGGCGGATATGCCATCTATCAACAGATGCAACAGCAGGCAGCTTCGGGGCTGCTGGATTTGACCATCACAGTTCGGGAGCAAGATCTGAGCCAGCGGTTGCGGGTGAGTGGCCAGGTGCAGCCCATTCGACAGGTGAATGTCAGCCCCCGAGAGGCGGGGATCATCGCCGAGTTGTTTGCTGACCAGGGGGATCAGGTGCAGGCAGGCCAACTCTTGGCCCGGATGGACTATGGCAATCTGACGGCGGGGGTGGTGCAAGCCCAAGCCCAAGTGGCAGAAGCCCAGGCCCGCTTGGCCCTCCAGATGGCGGGAGAGCAGCCAGAGGTGATTGCCGCCGCTCAATCGCGGGTGGAGTCAGCCCAAGCGCAGGTTAACCAAGCCCAGCTAGAAGTGCAGCGCTATACAGACTTAGCCAATCAGGGGGCGATCCCGCGCAATGACCTCGATCAGTTTCAGACCACCTTGCAGCAGCGACAGGCGAGTTTACAAGAAGCCCAGCAAGACTTAGCGCGCCTTCAGAGTGGGACGCGGGTGGAGGCAATCCAGCAGACCCAAGCCCAGATCCAGCAGGCTCAAGCTCAACTGCAGCAGCAACAGTCGCGGCTAGCGGATACCGAGGTACGGGCACCCTTTGGTGGCATCGTCACCCAACGGTTTGCCGTTGAGGGCGCTTTTGTGGCCCCTACCACCACTGCTTCTGATTCAACGGCAGCGTCTTCCAGCTCGATTTTGGCCCTGGCAGAAGGGATCGAGATTCGTTCCGAGGTGCCAGAGGCTCAGATCAACCAGATCTTTGAAGGGCAACCGGTGGAGATTCGGGCCTCGGCCTATCCCGATCGGGTGGTGCGGGGGCAAGTGAACCGGATCCCGCCCTCCACCGTGGTGGTGCGGGAGGTGACCACCTTTCGGGTGATCGTGGATCCCATCGAAGCAGCGGACTTTTTGCGGATCGGTATGAATGTGTCGGTGGACTTCTTGGGGGAATCGTTGCCCGCTGTCTTGACCATTCCCTCGGTGGCACTGGTGACGCAAGACGGAGAGCAAGGGGTGATCCAATGGGATCCCAGCACTCGTAAGCCTATCTTTCAGCAGGTAACCACCGGAGTGACTCAACAGGGATCCACTCAAGTGTTGACGGGCTTAGCCACAGGTGATCGGATCTTCACCTCCATTCCGCCAGGGGTGAATCTAGAACAGCTGATCAACCAAAGCAGAGAGGAGTAAGTCAAGATGTCTTTTTTCACCTCAGCTCGAATGGCGGTGCAGATGGTCAGCCGCCACAAATTGCGAACGGGTCTGACCATGTTGGGGATCCTGATTGGCAATGCGGCGGTGGTATCGATATCGGGCTTTGGCTATGCTGCCGAAGAAATGGCCCTCGATCAATTTCGGGATCTGGGCACGAACCTGCTAATTGTGTTTTCGGCGGGCTTGGGGCTAGCGGATGCCAGCTCCGTCCAGCCCATTACGATGGCAGATCTAGAGGCCATTATTGAGGAAGTGCCCACCATTGGCACCGCTGTGCCCACCATCTCCACCAATGTGCGGGCGGTGCGCGAGGGGCAAGATCGCCGCTATGAAGCCACCGGCACCTGGCCCGATTATCTGTCGGTGCTCAATCTCAATATGGGGGAAGGCCGCTTCTTGAGTGAGCAGGATCTGGCGGAGCAAAGTCCGGTGGTGGTGCTAGGCAATGAAGCCGCCAATCAACTGTTTGGGGCTAGTCGTAGTCGAGCCGTGGGGCAGACGGTGTTGCTTAATAACCAGCCGTTTGAGGTGGTGGGCATCCTGGAGGCCAAGCCGACGGTGTTTGGCAATAGCGATTCCGGCGTCTTCTTGCCCGCCAATGTGGTGTCCAACCAGTTTGTGGGGCAGGTGTCCCCCTATGGCACTGAGGTGACGGCCATTTTTGCCTCTGCCTCCTCCATCGAGGATATTACGGCAGCTGAGTTTCAGGTGCGTAATCTGCTGCGGCAGCGGCATGGGTTACAGGGGGAGGATGACTTTCTGATCCGCAATCAGCAGGTGTTGCTAGATGGGGCCAGTACGATTGTTGGCCTGTTGAGGATATTGCTGACGGGAACAGCAGCTCTCTCTCTGTTGGTGGGGGGGGTGGGGATCATGAATGTGATGCTGATCTCCGTGGCAGAACGTACCCACGAGATTGGGGTGAGAAAGGCGATTGGGGCGGATAGTCGCGCCATTTTGCAACAATTTGCCATTGAGGCGATTTTGCTGGCCTCCACCGGCGGGATCCTGGGCATTGCTCTCAGCAGCGGCATCTTGATCACGGTGCGGGCGGTGACCCCGCTGGTGACCATTGTGGATCCGGTCACCGTGTTGGTGGCGTTCTCGCTGTCCACAGGCATTGGTCTGGTGTTTGGCATCATCCCCGCCCGCAAGGCTGCTCAGTTGGATCCCATCGAAGCGCTGCGGGTCTAGATCCAGGCTGGATCAGCGAGTTACCGACTCTTGAGGTTCTATTCAGGACAGATGATGACATCGACGCTTTCTTCCCCAACCCTCACACAAACCCAGGGATCCCTGCCCCCTGCCATTCGCCTCCAAGAGGTTTCCAAGGTCTTTGCCCTACCCGAGGGATCCTTTCGGGCCTTGGATCACGTTACGTTGCAGATCGAGCGGGGAGACTATTGCGCCATCATGGGGCCATCGGGATCCGGTAAGTCCACCACCATGAACATCATTGGCTGTTTGGATCGGCCCAGCGACGGGCGCTATTGGCTGGATGGGGTGGAGGTTTCAACCTTGGATGACACGGCCTTGGCCCACATCCGCAATCAAAAAATCGGCTTTGTCTTCCAGCAGTTTCACCTATTGCCCGCCTTGACCGCTCTAGAAAATGTCATGATGCCCCTGGCCTATCGGCAACTGCCCCACAAGGAGCAGCGTCAGCAGGCCATTCGTGCCCTGGAACAGATGGGTTTGGGGGACAAAATTCGACAGCGCCCCAGCCAATTATCGGGGGGACAGCAGCAACGGGTGGCGGTGGCCCGAGCCATTGTCACGCGACCCACTTTGCTGTTGGCGGATGAGCCCACCGGGGCTTTGGATAGCAAAACCAGCGAGGATGTGATGGAGATTTTTGAGTCCTTATATGCCGCTGGCATGACGATTGTGATGGTCACCCATAGTCCTGATGTGGCCAAGATGGCCCGCCGCATCGTGCATTTTGCCGATGGCCAGATCTTGCGTCTCGAACAGGTGGCTAGGGCATGAGGGAGGGCAATTGAACGGTAAAGGTGGTGATATTGGCCTCACTCTCAACCGAGAGAGTCCCCCGCAACAGTTCCACCACTTTTTTGACCAAGGCAAGCCCCAACCCTGTCCCCCCTTGGTTATAGCGGTCGAGACGAGTGATCCGATGGAATTTTTCAAAGATAGCGCTCAACTGGTCAGCAGGAATCGTCACCCCGGTATTGCTGACTTGGACTTGGATCCCAGTGGTGATGGGGGCAGCGCTGAGGGTAATAGTATCCCCCGGCGGCGTGTACTTACAAGCATTGTTGAGCAACTCCACCAGCACTCGCTCCAGCAAAAATTGATCGGTATTGAGAGCTTCGAGAGCGGGATCCCAGGCCAGATCAAACTGTTGCTCCCGCTCTTGGCAGCGCAGTTGAAAAGGATTGACCACCAAGGGGATCCAGTCGGGTAGGCAGATGCAACTGAGGATGATATCGTGGGTGCCCGATTCAAGGGCTTGCAGCTCCAGCAACTCATTGACTAGGGTTAACTCACGATTCCACTCAAATTCTAGAATTTGGTGATATTTCTCCCGTTGTTCATTGCTCTGACTTACCTTGAGTAACGTCAACGCCATCTTCATACTGGTCAGCGGTGTGCGCAACTCATGCGAGATGGTGTGAATAAAATCTTCTTTCATCTGATTGAGTTCTTGCAGCTTTTGCACCTGCTGCTGAGATTGTTGGTACAGGCGAGCCTGGCGAATACCAATGGCACATTGATTGGCCACCTGTTCTGCCAGTCGAATTTCACCCGGCATAAAGGGATCCAATTGATCTCGAGTTAAAGTGAGAAAATAAGGGGGACTGGTGAGATCATCCAGGGCAATCGGGCAGGTCAAGATGGTGAGCCATCCCAAAATAGGATTGAGGACACAGTAGTAGAGGGTCTGTCCATTCATGGCCTGTGATATCACCCCATCATCAGCTGGATAGGATCCCCCCACCAGAGAGTAGTTGGTGGTGGCCCATTCTTGTTCGACGATATAGGCCCTCTGATCCTCAGTCACTTGACTAAAGTAGCTAGCGTTGAGGGTCAAGCCCTGACCCAATTCCTCCAGGGCAATTTGAATAATCTCCTTCTCATTCAGACTTGATCGAACCTTATCAGAAATCGTCCTTAGTAAGGATTGATAGGTCAGTGCTTCTTGCAACTGGGCATTACGCACTTCTACCTGATAGCGCAGCTCTACTGAAGTCTGCCGTAGATCTTGCTCACTCTTGACCCGTTGGGTCACATCTCGGGAGGAGGTTTGGATTTCGATCACTTGTCCCGTTGCATCTTTGATTGCTTTGGCGGTAGTTTCTACCCAGATATAGCTGCCATCATGACGACGTTTGCGATACTCACAGGTCAGCTTATCCTTAGTTCTCAGCAATTCTTCAAATCGAAGCCGCAAATCATCGGTGTCTGCGGGATGAATAAAATCAAAACCGAACCGTCCAATCATCTCTTCTGGGGAAAATCCCAACAGTGTCTGACAGGAAGGGGAGACATAGAGATAGATCCCTTCAATGGAATGGCGCATGATCAGATCAGTAGAATTTTCTGCCAAAAGGCGTTGGCACTTTTCACTCTGCTGCTGAGCCTGTTTGGCCAAGACATTGTCGGTAATATCTAACACCACTCTGTTGACGCGAATCGATCCATCTGCATGGACATGGGGCTGGCAGTGAAAACGCAGCCACCGAATCTCGTTGACCAGATTACGAATGGCGATGTCGGTTTGATGGTAGCGGTGCTCTACGATACAAGCTTGAAAATAATCGGTGGTGACTGCTTGCAGAGACTCAGGTAGCACTAACCTCTTGGTCCAATCACTAAGATTGGCCTTGAAGTCAGCCTTCTCCACGCCTATGATCGCCTCTACCCCTTGGCTGACATAATCCATGGTCAAGGTTTCTGACAGAGGTTCCCAACTGACCTGCTCAATGAATCCAGGGATCCCGTTGGCGATGGATTCAATCAGCTCTTTTTGGGCTTCCAGTTGCAATTCCGCTTGCTTGCGTTTATAGATATCCCAGACCACCCCCACCCACATCAAGCCCTGTTGAGGAGACTGATAGACCTTCGATTTGCCAATCACCCATTTGACCTGGCCGCTCAAGGTTTGGGTGCGGTATTCGCAGTACCAGGGGGACATAGTTGTCTGCGCTTCCTGAATGGAGGCCATCACCCTTGGCAGGTCTTCTGCAAAGATCTGCTCCATCGGCAGCAGAGGACAAGCCTGAACTTCTGCAGGGGTACAGTCATACAGCTCTAACACCCCTTCGCTCAAAAATGGAAAGGATGCCTGCCCTTGCTCATCTATCGCAAATTGATACACCATCCCTGGAACGGCATCGATCATGGCCTTCAGCTCATCCATCTGCCAGCGCAGAGTTTGAACCTGAGCCTCCTGAGCGGCCAAGCAATCCGCCTGGATCCCTGTCAACGTCACCACCTCCACCAGGGATCCCGTCTCATCCACCATCGGCAGATAATCCAGATCCTCAGCCTCCATCAAGGCCCGCACCGCGTGAGGATCCCGATCTGCTATGGCTGGGTAGACAATGACTGGACTGGACATCAGTTCTCGGGCAGAAATGTCCGCCCAGCCCGAATCCGCGAGGATACAGTCCAAAACCGCTTGCTCTCGGATGCTGCCCAACCAACCCGTCTGATCCCGAATCCATGCCACTGGGGATCCCGCCCGTCGCATCTGCTTAGCCAGCTCCCCCAACCCTGTATCAGGATCCATAACCACCCCAGCCTCAACCGTAGTCGACACTAGAGCACCGTCTTGGGAAGGATCAGAATCATCTTGAAGATTCATAAGGCTTCCGATATTTTATGCAGAGGTTTGAACCCTTACCAAGATAGTATTACGCTTGATCTATTACACATGCCAAATATAACCATCATTAAAGTATAAATAATAACATAACTTCTCTGTCCCGGTGTTCTGATTGTCCCCCTTCAGTATTTTTACGCCAATCATCTGAAACTCCGAGAGACTCCCGCCAAGCTGCGCAGCTTGGCGGGAGAGGGATAGGAGGCTGGGCGATGGGGTACCGCTGCGCGGAAGCAAGCAACGATACCCCGGAGTCCAGCAA
>JBHJNR010000193.1:0-2335 GCA_050330615.1 Cyanophyceae cyanobacterium | reverse complement strand
CCACCGTCTGATGGGGCAAGGCTCCATGCCCTCCAACCCCATGAACGATCACCTCAAAGCGGTCGGCAAAGGCCATCGAAGGGCCACTTTTGACCCCAATCGTACCCACTGACATCTGATTCCATAGGTGCAGGCCGATGATTGCCTCCACATCGGGATCCCGGAGTACCCCTTGTTCGATCATGGGCTTAGCACCACCAGGGCCTTCCTCAGCGGGCTGAAAGATCACCTTGACAGTGCCCTTGAGGGCCTGGCGCTGTTGGTGCAGCAACTTGACCGTACCCAGAGCGATGGAGGTGTGTCCGTCATGGCCACAGGCGTGCATCCGCTGCGGATGGCTGGAGCGGTAGTCCACCTCATTTTCTTCGTCAATCGGCAAAGCATCCATATCAGCGCGAATGGCTAGGGTCGGGCCATCTTGATCGCCGCGAATGGTGGCCACAATGCCGGTTTTGGCCACTTCTGACCGGAACTCAACCCCCCATTGGGTCAACAAAAATTGGATGTAGGCGGAGGTTTTGGCCTCTTGGAATCCCAGTTCTGGGTATTGGTGCAGATGTCGTCGCCACGTCACCAGATCTGGGGCTAGTGCTTGCACCTCTGGCCGCAGAGTGGGATCCAAGGCAGGATTGATCGGGGGGGCAAGCGTTGGCATTCCAAAACTCCAAAGACTTTGAGGGGATCGGGATCAAGCAAAGGGGCACGGGCTATAGCGACTCAAGGACAGGGATCCCTAAGTCAATCTTTGACAGCCGTAATTCAGAGATGATCAAACTGAATGAGGGAGATCTGGTCTCAATCACAGGGGTCAAAGAAAACCCTCCTAACCCCGCACCCTCTGGGAGGGGGAGAAAAACTGTATTGATTAGTTATTGAAAATTCTGTAGGCTTTTCTCCTCTCAAATTGGGCCTGACTACGTTTAGGTTCTACTGTTGTAGCGTTGTTCACCTAAGCTTGTTGTCTGCTCCGGCACAGTTGACCCAGGAGAGGGTATTAAGAGCGTGGGCATTGATTGATTTATGGGGAATTTATGGGTGATTTATGGGGTCTACCGTCGCGATGGCATCCCCAATGGTGTCAAAGAACTGGAAGACCTGAGTCATCTCTAGAATATCGAAGGTTGGCTTGGCCTGAGGCTGCACCCCCACCAACTTGAGATCCAGGGATGACTCGTTGCAATAGCGCAACAGGGCGATCAGCACTGACATGCCAATGCTGTCCACAAACGTGATGAGACTCAAATCCACTATCACACTGGTGAGGGATCCAATCTGCCCTGCCAGAATATCTAGCAGTTGGGTTCTCATCTCAGTGGCATTGACCGCATTCAGCCGTCCAGGGGGGAGCTGAATCACTTTAACGGTTTCGTTGGCAGCGTTGATTTGATCCCAAACTTTCATCGACCACACACCTTAAGGGTGACAGCTATCACCGTCTGATCATACGTTCACAGTCAGACAAAGTCGGCCCCAGCCAGGAAAATAATAAAGAAACCCACTGGCAGCCGATGAACTATCTTTTATTTCACAAGCCCTATGACGTTCTATGCCAGTTTACGGATGAAGCTGGACGAACAACTCTTAAGGATTTTATCGCTCAGCCCGATGTCTACTCGGTAGGACGGCTGGATCGAGATAGTGAAGGGATCCTGTTGCTCACCGATGATGGTCGGCTCAAGGCTCGTCTGTTAGATCCTTTGTGGGGACATGAACGCACCTACTGGATCCAAGTGGAAGGGATCCCTTCCCCCGAGGCGCTACAAGAACTGAGTCAAGGGGTAATCATCCAAGGGCAACGCACCCGTCCAGCCCAGGCCCAGGACTTATCCCCTCAACCCGCTTGGCCCCCTCGGGATCCCCCTATTCGCTATCGAGCCCAGATCCCCACTCACTGGATCCAACTGACTCTGCGGGAGGGACGCAATCGCCAAGTGCGACGGATGACGGCAGCGGTAGGATTTCCCACCTTGCGGCTGATTCGGGTGGCTTTTGCCGGGATCCCGTTGGGGGATCTGGCCCCAGGAGAATGGCGAGAATTGACCACAGCCGAAATCAATCGATTACGACAAGCCAGTGCGTTACCTCAGTCCCAGACGAGATCTTCTCATTTCTGAAGTCATCCTTGCAGCGACAAGATCTCAGGATCCCCGGCTCAGGTGGAGTGCAGCTGGCCATCTTCCATCGTGACAATCCGATCGGCCACATCCAGGATCCGATTGTCGTGGGTGACCATCAAAATCGAGCAGCCCTGATCTCGCGCCAACCCCTGCATCAGATTGACCACCTCTCGACCCGACTTGCTATCCAAAGCGGCAGTGGGTTCATCCGCTAACAC
>JBHJNR010000192.1:0-19683 GCA_050330615.1 Cyanophyceae cyanobacterium | reverse complement strand
AGGGTGGGGGGCTCACGCCTGATTGTCCTGAACAAGATCAATCTATCCCTATGATTAAAAACAAAAGGGATCCCCCCGGTGACTGCTTCTGAGTCAACCCAAGGGATCCTTTGTTATTCCATTCAGCCAATCCAGATCCGATCAATCTAGTCCAGCTCAATGGGGAGACCCGGACAGACATCTGCCTGGTGGGTCTCAATCTATGCTGCGCTGCGATTATTCTTCGTAAAGAGAGTTGTACTCGGCCAAAAGGGCATTGGCTTCTTCATTGGCAGCACCCATAGCCGCCACGGGATCCCCACCATTGAGCATCAGTTCTTCCATGGTCTGGGTGATGATGTCACGGGTTTGAGGGAAGGATCCCAGCAAAGCGCCCTGGGTGGCGATGGTTACAGAGGAGTTGTTGATCTGGTCACTGGCGGTGTAGAAGTTGGGGTTCTCCTCAAACCAACCCTGAGACTCCAGCAATTCCACCGAGCTTTGGCGAATGGGGAGGTAGCCCGTCACTTGATGCCATTCGGCAGCGTTCTCGGTATTGTTGAGCCACAGCATAAAGGCCAATGCACCCTCTTCCACTTCAGGCTCTAACTCATCCACCAACCAAAGGCTGGCTCCCCCAATCAGGTTTCCCGTCCAAGCCACTTCCTCGTTGTAAGGCATGCGGCTGGTCACCACATCAATCTCATTTTCAGAAGCGGCGTTGGAGATGTTGGCGGCATCGGCGCTGCTAGTGATGATCATGGCCACGGTACCGGTCTGGATAGCTTGCTCGGTGGCTGCCCAATCCCGTTGGCGACCGCTGTAGAGGTAGTAGCCCTGATCTTCCATCTCCTGCCACCAAGTGGCGATGGCCACAGAGGGGTCAGTATTTAGGAACAACTGGTCGGCGCGCAGACCCCGGCCATTTTCGTTGTTAGCCAATTCGGCATCCTGCTGAGCCATCCACTGCTCATAGAACCAGCCGTGGTTCGGCCAGGTAATGCAGCCCTCTGGGGCATCATCCAGGGCCATGACCGCTTCGCAAGCGGCGGTCAACTCGGCCCATGTGGCGGGGGGAGCTTCGAGGCCAGCTGCTTCCAACAGGGCAGTGTTGGTGTACAGGATCGGGCGGGAGCTGTTCGAAGGCATGGAGGTAAATTCGCCATCCAGGGTGTAGTAGCTCACCACCGGCTGGATGAAGTCATCAAAGTTGACCGGGATCCCTTCCACTTCATCCCGACCATCCAGAGCAGCTGCAATGGACTTGAAGTAGCCAAAATCGCGGGCGCGCTGGGTGCCCACCTCAAACCACTGCACCACCGCCGGGGCACTGCCCTGCTGAATGGCCAAATCGGTGGACTGCTGGATCTCTTCGTAGTTGGCGTAGCCTTCCACCACCACGTTGTATTGGGGGTAGGCTTCATTGAAGGCGGCTGCTTTTTCTTGCGTCCAATCCAAGCGATTGTCGGTGAAAGCAATCCAGACGGGCACCTCGGCGGGAGCATCTTGGGCAAAACTGGTGGCGGCAAAATCAGCGACCCCTGCCGTAGCAAGTATCCCTAATCCCAAAATGAGAGCGTTGCGTGAGTTCATGCAGGTGTCCTGAGAAACAGCTAATCAGCTAGTTCAGAATACTGCTCAGACGTTAAGACAGCGTTATGACCTGAATCTTCCCTCTTGGCCTTGAGCTGACTGGTGGGAACCTGCTGGTAGGGATCCCTGATGGACAAATCTTCTAGGGATGAGTCTTTTGAGAATTGGTCTACTGGAGCTGTTCAGGACTTATATCCCGATAGGAGGCAATCGAAATAAGCGTTGGGCATTGCGGGTGGTTTGGGCGGCAATCTGGTCGAGGGGTAACTGCCGCAGCTCAGCCACTTTGTGCGCCACATGCACCACATGGGCAGGCTCGTTACGTTGACCCCGATGGGGCACCGGAGCCAAAAAAGGACAGTCAGTTTCCAGCAAGAGCAGGTCAAGGTTTGCCCCCCAAAAGGAAATGGGCCGGAGACAGAAGCCTCCGGCCCGGATTTCATCAGATCAGACCCTGCGTGTCGACCACCATCTTGGCCAGAACGTCGGCCAACGGCATTTGACCGCGCATCGCAAGGTTGATGTTCTCCCGCTGGATGTCGATGATCTTGTTGGAGTTCTCGCCGGGATAGCCGAACCACTTGCGGGCGACCGGGATCTGGCCGACGCTGGTCGTGTAGTTCGGGTTTTCCTTGTAGAACGCGCCCAGATACTGCTCCTGCTCGGAAATCAGACTGGTCGGCATATAGCCCGAGAACTTGACCGCAACGGTCTGGCCTTCGGGGCCGGAGATCCACTTGGCAAAGCGCCACATCGCATCCATCTTGGCCTCGTCGGTGCTTAGCATCACCAGCGCGTTGCCGCCCGTGGGCAGACGGCCGTTGGTGGCATCGGCGAGTGGATAGCGGGCTGTTCGCAGGGTGAAGTTCTGACCAACGCTTTCGGTCGTTCCGCGCAGGGAAGCCGTCGACTGCACGAGGATGCCGGTTTTGCCCGCGTAGAACTGCTGGATGCCCTGCTGTCTTTCGCGCAGGTTCATCTGGCCTTCATCGACCATCCGCTTGGTCAGGGTCAGCGCCGCCAGACCCTTGTCATCCCCGAACGCCACGGTCTTTTCAGCCGCGTCCATCAACTCACCACCATTGGAATAGACCAGCGACTGCCAGAACCAGTCGCCCGCCTCGGTGTGGATACCCATGAAGAAGCCGTCGATATCATCGCCCAGGGCGTCGATCTTGGTGGCCAGTTCGAACACGCCTTCCCAGGTGGTGGGGAAATTCGCCGGATCGCCGCCAGCCTGTTTCACCAGATCTTCGTTGAAATAGAAGATCGGGGTCGAGGTGTTGAACGGCATCGCCGTCTGGATGCCGTCGAAGTTGCCCAGATCAAGGATGCGCTGCGAATAGTTCTCGGTCTTCCAGGCGTCGCCTTCGGTGGCGAAGAAGCTGTCGAGGTGGGTGATCTGGCCACGCTCGGTCAAGGTGCGCGACAAAGGCGGCAGCAGGTGGAAGCCCGAGTAAAAGATGTCGGGCAGCTGGTTGGTCAGCGCCTGACGCAGGATCAGCGAGTGGCCTTCCTCGTAGGTGGGGGGCGAGTTGTTGAAGCTGATCTTCACATCCGGGTTCGCGGCCATGAAGGCGTTCGCGATTTCGGTGTGAAAGTCGTCATGGCTCGGAAAGCAGTGGGTCACCGACAGTTCGATGCCGGTCTGGGCGCGGGCGATCATCTGGGCGGAAAGGGCAAGGCCGGTAAAGCCTGCGGCGGTTTGAAGAAGGGTTCTGCGTTTCATGGTAGCCTCTGTTGGTAGGGGGGGAACGGAAAAGACGGGGCTACTTCACCCCGGTCATGGTGATGCCGCGCACGAACTGGCGCTGCGCAAACAGGAAAACGATGATCAAGGGCGCGGTGATGATCGCAGCTCCCGCCATCAGCGCGCCATAGTTCGACCCGGTTTCCTGATCGCGGAAGATCATCATGCCCAAGGGGGGCGTCGCGAGATCGGCCGAGGTGGTCACGATCAGCGGCCAGTAAAGGTCATTCCAATGCGAGGTGATCGAGAACACCGCGAAGGCCGCGATGGCGGGCAGGGCTGACGGGGTGATGATCCGGATGATGATTTCCAGCTCTGTGAACCCGTCCAGCCGGGCGGCGTGGATGATTTCCTGTGGGAAGCTCTTGAAGAACTGGCGGAACAGGAAAATGCCGAACACGGTCAAAAAGTACGGCAGCATGATCGCGAAATAGGTGTTGAGCAGGTTCAGCTTCGACAGCGCGATATAGATCGGCAGGGCGGTCACCTGCACCGGCACGGTCAACCCGAACAGCACGAGCCCGAAGATGACCGGCTGCGCGCGAAACGACAGTTTCGCCAACGCATAGCCCGCCGGAATGGCGACCAGCAGCTGTACGATCAGGATGCCGGCGCAGACGATCACCCCGTTCAGCATGTACTGCAGCAGGGGCGATTTGGTCAGCGCCTGGGAATAATTGGTGCCACCGGCAAAGCTGGACGGGATCGGGTTGAACCCTGCCGTGAACACCTCTGACGCGGGGCGGATCGAGGTCAGCAGCATCCACAAGAAGGGCAGCAGGATGAACGCCGCCCCGAGCAAAAGGAAGAAGTGCGACACGACAGACCCGATCAGCCGGTCGGTGCGGAGCGTTGCGCGAGCCATCAGTAATGCGTCCTTCTGTCGATGAGGAAGGCCTGAGCCAGCGCGATCACCAGCACGAAGACCAGAAAGGCGATAGTCATCGCCGAGGCCGGACCCATGTTGAAATCCTGAAACCCGACCTTGTAGAGCGTGTAGAGGAGCACGTCAGAGCGCCCCTGCGGATTGCCACGCGTGATGACGGCGACCGTGTCGAACACCCGGAACGCGGTGATGGTGGTGGTCACCACGACAAACAGCGTGGTCGGCCCCAGCATCGGCCAGGTCACGCGGGCAAACCGGTCCCATGCGCCATCAGCCCCGTCGATGTCAGCCGCGTCATAAAGATCGCGCGGAATGGCCGTGAGGCCCGCCAGAAACAGGATCATGTTGAACCCGACTAACTGCCAGATCCCGATCACTGCAAGACCCACCAGCACCAGATCAGGGTCGCCGAACATGTCGAACTCGCCCAGACCCAGCGCGCGGGTCAGCGACGTGATCGGCCCGAGCGAGGGGTTCAGCAAGAAGTGCCAGACCACCGACATCGCGATCAGCGTCGTGGTGACGGGCAGGAAAAAGATCGTCTGGTAGATCGCCTTCGACTTGGTGCGTTCCTGCACAAGGATCGCCACCACCAGCGCCAGGATCACCGATCCCGGCACGACGATGGCCACATAGATGAACGTATTACTGAGTGACCGCAGAAAAATCCGGTCGCCCAGAATGTCGGAGTAGTTGGCAATCCCGATCCAGGACCAGTCCAGCGCGCCAAGCTGGTAGTCTGTCAGGCTAAGCAGGAACACCAGGACAATCGGCGCGATCAACAAAAGGATGATCAGGATCAGGGCCGGGGTGACAAAGGTGTAACCCGCCAGCGCCTCGGCCCGCATCTGCGCGTTGCGGCTGGCGGAAACCTTGGGGCCAGTGATCGCGGCCCTCATGCCGACACCGCAACGCGCGGGGCGACCCGGCTGGCCTGATCCACCCGATGGCCTGCCGCATTGAAAACCAACGCGCGCGAACATTCGGCTGACAGGGCAACCGGTGCGTCCAGCCGCGCCTTGTGGCGTTCATAGTCCTGCAACGTCGCCCGCAGAACCATGGGCGCGCCCGAGTTCTGCATCGCAAAGTGCAGGAACACTTCCGCGCCAAGGTTTTCAAGACGCGTCAGCCGCGCTGCGATCTGCGGACACCCTGCGACCAGATCCAGCGACAGCGCCTCGGGCCGCAGGCCGACCGACACCACCTGACCAGCCGCTGCCGAGACCGCGATGGGCAGCACCGCATCGCCCACCAACACGCCTTGTGCGGTCGTCGTGCCCGAAACGATGTTGATCTGCGGGCTGCCGATAAAGCGCGCGACGCGCAGGTCAGACGGGTTGTGATAAAGCTCGGCCGGCGTGCCAAGCTGCACGATGCGGCCCTCGTCCATCAGGGCCACGCGGTCGGACATCGTCATCGCCTCGACCTGATCATGGGTGACATAGATGAAGGTCACGCCCAGTCGCCGGTGCAGGTCGGTCAACTCGGCCCGCATGTGCACGCGCAGCTTGGCATCGAGATTGGACAGCGGCTCGTCCATCAGGAACACGTCCGGGTGACGCACCATCGAGCGGCCAAGTGCCACGCGCTGCCGCTGCCCGCCCGAAAGCTGTGCAGGCTTGCGGCCTAGCAGCGCCTCGATCTGCAACTGCTTGGCAACCGTATCGACCTCGGCTGCGATTTCGGTCATCACGCGGCGGCGATTGGCGCTAAGCCGCCCGATCAGCGGCAGGCGTTCTGCCAGGTTCAGCCGCTGCATCACCAGCGGCATCGACATGTTTTCGGCGACGCTCATATGCGGGTAAAGCGCGTAGGACTGGAACACCATCGCCACGTTGCGCTGTTTGGGGCGCAGATGGTCAACACCGCGCCCGCCGATCCGCAGGGTGCCGCTGTCTTGCGGCTCCAACCCTGCAATCACGCGCAGAACCGTGGATTTCCCGCAACCCGACGCGCCGACCAGCGTCAGAAATTCGCCATTGCGCACCGAAAGCGAGACATCGTTCAGCACCTTGGTGGTGCCAAAGGATTTGGACAATCCGGTCAGTTCAAGATCAGACATGGCATCCTCCAGGTTTCGTTGCGCATCATGCGGGCTGACGTTGGCCGACAGATGCTGGTGCCGTTCAGCAAAGTGCAGCGACACAGCTGTGCCGGTCGCATCGAAAATCCCAAAATGAGAGCGTTGCGTGAGTTCATGCAGGTGTCCTGAGAAATAGCTAAACAGCTAGTTCAGAATACTGCTCAGACGTTAAGGCAGCGTTATGACCTGAATTTTTTTTTGCCTTGAGCTGATTGGGGGGAACCTTGGTAGGGATCCCTGATGGACAACTCTTCTAGGGATGAGTCTTTTGAGAATTAGTCTACTGGAGCCGTCCAGAACTTACCCGATAGGAGGCAATCGAAATAATCGTTGGGCATTGCGGGTGGTTTGGGCAGCAATCTGGTCGAGGGGCAATTGCCGCAGCTCAGCCACTTTGTGCGCCACATGCACCACATGGGCAGGTTCGTTACGTTGACCCCGATGGGGCACCGGAGCCAAAAAAGGACAGTCAGTTTCCACCAAGAGCTGGTCAAGGGGAACGGTCAACACGGAGGCTTGCACCGTGCGGGCACTTTTGAAGGTGACAATGCCACTAAAACTGATGTAGCAGCCCCGCTCCACAAACCAAGTGGTTTCCTCAGGGGATCCACTCCAACAGTGCATGACAACCCGCAAGCGATGGTCAGGATCGAGTTCATCGAGCAGATCCCGTGTTGCCTCTGCTGCATCTCGGCAATGGATGATCAGGGCGAGATCCCGGTTTTGAGCAATCTCAATTTGAGCCCGGAAGGCTTGATACTGCAGCTCGATGGTGGCTGGATCTGACTTATAGAAATCCAGCCCCATCTCCCCAATGGCCACCACCCTGGGATCCTCGAGGGCATATCGCTCGATCTGCTCTGCCTGAGCGGGATCCCAGTGGGCTGCCTCCAGGGGATGAAAGCCCACCGCCAAAAACACCTCAGGAAAGCGATCAGCCACCGCCTGCAATTGCGGAAATTCGGAGGGCCGACAGCAGGAATGCACCACCTGGGCGATCCCCGCTGCTCTCCACTGCTGTGCTACCTGGTCGAGATCATCGACATAGGCATCAAAGTTGAGATGAACGTGGGTATCCACCAGCGGCATATGCGGCTGCGGCAACGTGGGTGTCATGGATGCAAGCGGAGGAAAGGGTTACTTGGGAGGTCGCCCCTGTGCTTGAGCAGTCTAGCTCATGCCCCAAGTTGAGTTAAGCCAACTTGAGTTAAGCCGACTTGAGTTAGGCAACGCTGGTGGAGCTGGATCCACTCACATGGGCCAAACAACGAGCCAAGCGAGCTTTGCGGCGGTTGGCGGTATTTTTGTGCATGATCCCTTTGCTGACCGCTTTGTCGATGCGGCTAAAGGCTTTGTTGACAGCTTCTTGAACCTGATCCAAGGGGGTGGCTGTTTGGTCGGCAGTATGAGAATCCGCCAAGGTAAACACCTTTTTGACCGAGGTATTGACGGCAGACTTGACCGACTTATTGCGCAGACGATTCCGTTCGGAAACTTTGACGCGTTTGATGGCAGATTTAATCCGAGGCATGGGGGTTTTTGAGTTAAGGTTTGATTAGCAGCATCCCATTGTAACGCTTACACCCCCAAGCGATGCCACCTTCTTCTGAACCGATCCGTCAACAGGCTCTAGCCGCCCTTACGGCTGAGTTGGCTGCCCAAGGGCACCCCGCCAACTACGCCCAGCACATGGCCGCCGCCATCATTTTTCAGGCAGATCTTGATCTATGTACCGCCCAACTGGCGCGCCTATTGGCTTGGCTCAAAGAAACCCAGCCCGATCACTATCCAGACGCACTGGCTCTGGTAGAATCCACCCGGACTGAGTTTGAGCAGCGGGTGCAGAACGGCTAGAATCTCTGCTTCCTTGACTCGGTCTGCTCTACTCAGCGTCCTCGGGATCCTGTTTGAGACTGGAGCGGCGAGATGCGGCGTAGTCCCGATATTGCGCCACAAACAGATCTCGGATGCGGTCTTCGGAGAGACGCTCCCCCTTCAGGTCTGCCCTGGCAATCGCCTTCATCACCTCAATGAAAGCCAGTCCAATCGAGAGGGTCAGGGTGGCGGCTGTGGCTGACTGAATGGTGGCTCCGGCAATCGTTCCAATCCCTGGGATCATCTTGAGCAGGTTGGCCACCACGGTGCGGCCCGCCAGTGTCATGCCGCCGATCCCCGCCAGGGCAGCAATCAGAGAGTAATAGAGCGCTGGGTTGGTTTTGTAGCCAAAGATAAAGCTGATGTTGGCGATCATGCCCACTTGGGCGGTTACCAACAAAGGTGCGTCGGCAAACGGAATCGGCATCGCCCCCACAAAAGCAGCACTGGCCACATACCCCGTCACATACTTGAGGGCAGCAGTGGCTTTTAGATCAATGCGCAGAGCCTGCTGTTTGATAAAGGCGATATGGGCGGCCTCGGGCAACAGCTCTAGGGTCGAGCCGATCAGCTTTTCCAGACCGTGGGGTGGGATGGTGATCTCATCGGTGATCTGCATCGATTGGGCTAGCACGGGGATCGTGTAACGAACCGGCAGATTGGCCTGCTTGAGAAAGTGCAAAAAGGGGCTCTCACGGGATCCCGACAGATATTGGGTAAGCACCAAAATCAACGGCACCCGTTTAATATCCAGGGACTTGAGCCATTCCATCTCCACAGGATCCAGTCGGTTGACCGCGTGGTTGACGCAGTACCAAATGATATGGATGTGCTGGTTGGTGGCCTGTAGCCGCAGCTCATCGATCAGGTGGGACACCTCTAGACGGATCGCCTCGTTTTGGTCGCCCCCCAACTCCATGCCGGGGGTGTCATAGATGGTGAGGGGGCACTCTTTTTTGCTGTACTGACGGATATGGCGGGTGATGGGATAGCCGGATCCGGTTTCGGCCAGATCGTCTTTAAAGACGGTATTAACCAACGTGCTCTTGCCCACTCCTGTTTTGCCGATCAGCAGGATGTTGCAGTGACCCATATCTGCCTCCGCCTCCAAGAGCGTCTCGCCAAACAGTTGGGCAATCCCTTCGGCAGTGATGGAATCCCCCCACATGGATCCGGCGCGTCGAGTCAACTGAGCTGTGAGCTGGATCAGAGCATCAAGAGGGGACATGGATGGCATGGGCAGAAGGGATCCAAGTTTTTTATCAACTATACCGCTTGGCTTTTCTGGACAGGATAGGGGATCCCTTGTTTCGTTTGTTTCGTAACGGCAGGGACAGCTTACCTTGAGGCCATACCCTAGCCTAAGCCCATCACTGAAGATTAAAGGAAGGACAGGTTGCTATGACTTTGGTTGCCCCCGATGCCACAGCCACCTATTCCATCCATCAACTGATCCAAGATTTGGACGGGATCCCTTACACCACCGATCCCCAACAGCTGGCCAAACTCTCGATCGATTGGCACACCTTTAGCCCCATTCTGAGCCAGCAACTGGCCGGAAAACGCGCCGATATCGTGGCCTTTCCCACTACAGAAGCTGAGGTGATCCGAGTGATCCAGTCCTGTGTGAATGCATCGTCACCTTTGACGACTTCATGCAGGCAGCTCGGTTACGCCAGATCATGCAAGCTCACCAAGAACAAGGAGTCCATGTGCATGACTGCCATGCCTATATCTTGGATAGGCTCCAGAAAAAAGATGCCAGCAATCGCAATCAGCAGCTCCAGTTCAAACAGCTGGCGGATCCCCATGGCCTGCTCAACCCAGGCAAGATGATGGCTTGGCTGGACTGGCAGGCGCAACAACAGAACTAATCCAGACGCTATGACTTACATCGAATAACTTACACCGAGGTCAGGCGGGTCAACACCTCATTGGAGCGCTCTACAAAGGTGCGGGCCATGTCCGCATCAAAGCTCTTTTGGGTCACCAGGGCCAAGTCATAGATGTGATTGCAGATCAGCCGGATCAAATCGGGATCCTTACCCTGATCGGCCATCTTCTGGACATTTTGAACCAAGGGATGGCTGGTATTGATCAACAGCGTGTGCTCCTCCAAAAACTCTGTGGGCTTCTGTTGCATCAGCGCGCTCAGTTCTTGCATCCGCCGCAGAGCTTCTGGGATCAAGATCATGGCGGGCACCGACTCAGACTTGAGGGGTTGAGCCTTGACTTGCAGTTTCTCTCGACCCAGGGATCCCTTAAACAGATCCGCCAACATCTCACTGCGAGTTTTGTTGGTGATGGGATCAATGATCTCGGCCTTTTGATCGGCATTGATCAAAGACTCATCCAGCTCAGAATCCACCCGCTTAAACTTGATGCCCTCAGAGCCATAAGACTGCTCCAAAAAGCTGCTGAAGTGGCTGTCAATCCAGCTATCTAAGAACAGGACTTTCAGCCCTTGCTTGAGATGGATCTCGATATAAGCACTTTGAGCCGCTTCATCGGTGGCATAGTAGACGGTCTGATTTTGATTTTCCTTGGTTTTCTCTAGATAGTCCGCCAAGGTGACATAGGATTCGCTTTCAGCCGAGCGATCTGCTTCGGATCCCATCTCCCGAAACACAAAGATATCCTTGACTTGTGGCCAAAACTTATCGCTATTCATGGCCCCAAACTTCATAAAGAGGCTGATATCGGGCCAGACTTTGTCGTATTCCTCACGGTCTTCTTTAAAGAGATCATTAAGCCGATCGGCCACCTTTTTGGCCACATGATCCCCGATCCTCTTGACTGTTCGATCTCCCTGCAAATAACTCCGGGAGACGTTGAGAGGAATATCAGGGCTATCGATGGCACCCCGCAAGGGCAGTAAAAAGCGCGGGATTACCTCTTCGCAATTGTCTTGCACAAAGACTTGGTTGCAGAAGAGTTTGACCTGGCCTTTGGTGGGATCGATATCGGGCCGTAATTTTGGGAAATACAGGATCCCTTGCACGATGAAGGGATAATCCGTATTGATATGCACCCAAAAATGGGGATCCTCTTGGAAGGGATAGAGATAACGGTAGAACTCTAGATAGTCCTCATCCGTTAATTCGGAGGGGGATCTGCGCCAGAGGGGATGTTGGCGATTGATCACCTCATCATCCAGTTTGATCGGCACCGGAATGAAGTCGCAGTATTTTTTCACCAGCTCCCGAATGCGGCCCGGCTCCAAATATTCTTCATCCCCTTCAGCAATATGTAGAGTGATGGTGGTGCCGATTTGGCTGTGTTCAGAACTGCTCAGTTCAAACTCTGTTGTCCCGGCACAACTCCAGTGCACTGCCTCACTACCTGCTTGATAAGAGAGGGTGTCGATCTCCACTTGAGTGGACACCATAAAGGTGGAATAGAAGCCTAAGCCAAAGTGGCCAATAATGGATTCTTCGCTGCCCTTGTACTTATTGAGATAATCTTCGGCACTGGAAAAAGCCACCTGATTGATATATTTTTTCACCTCATCGGCGGTCATACCAATGCCAGTATCGGTAATTCTGAGCAGGCGATTCTCTTTGTCAACCGTGATGGCAATGCTGGGATCCGGGGCTTGATCTAGCTCCCCCGCCAACTGGGCCATACGGAGTTTTGAGATGGCATCTGCTGCGTTAGAAACCAATTCCCGTAAAAAAATCTCCCGTTCGGAATAGAGCGATTGTTTGATGATAGGGAAAATATTATCGGTGTGGATCGTAATCGTGCCGCGCTCTAGCATCGCCTTGGGATCCCTTCTTGGTTTTTGTGACATCAAAGTCACTGTACTGAATCCCCCCAGCTGGCGACAATACGCCTGGAGGTCGGGATCCCGGCTATTCTGAGGACGGTTTACCCCTTGTGGATCAATCCAGGAGGTGATCGGGTCATCAGTTGATTAGGGATCCCTGCGAGACTCACGGTTTCTAGGCTTACCCTGCTCGATCAGCCCTATCTCCCCACCCTCTCGCTTCTCGTCTGAGCTTCAGTTACCCAATTCTCCAACTATCCAAAAGGAATTCTCTAGTGAAACCCAAAGTTGCTGTCATCGGAACCGGAGGCACCATCGCCTCTCTGGGTCTTGGCCCATTCGATATTCTGGACTACGGGGCGCAGAAAAATATGATGCAGATTGATGGCATCTTGGCCCGCTTTCCCGAAGTCTATGAGTGCGCTGATATCGTTCCGGTACCCTACAAGGCGATCCCTAGCACTAATATTGGTTTTGCCGATTGGAAAAAACTCGTGGCTCTGACCTCACAGATGACCACTGAGGATCCCGATCTGGCGGGCTTTGTCATCACCCACGGCACCGCATCCATCGAAGAAACCGCTTGGTTCCTCTCCTTGACCGCCAAAACCTTACTGCCCATCGTCATTGTGGGATCCCAGCGTCCCGCCTCAGCCTTATCCACCGATGCTGGCATGAATCTGGCCAATGCCATCCGCACCGCCGCTTGCCCTGAATCTCGGGGTCTAGGGGGGCTGGTGGTATTGAATGATGAGATTCAATCCGCCCGCGAAGTCACCAAGACCTCTACCTTTCGGCTCCAGACCTTTCGTTCGCCTGATTTTGGGGTTTTGGGCCATGCCGATGGCGACCGCGTGATTTACTACCGTCAACCTTTGCGCCGCAGCTACCCGAATACCGAATTTGATATTTCAGCTCTGGATGCCCTGCCTCGGGTGGATATCGTTTATGCCTATACCGGCTGCGATGGCACCGCCACTCGTGCCTTTGTTGCTGCTGGAGCACAAGGGATCGTGTCGGCGGGGTTTGCCCCAGGATGGAGCACTTCAGCAGAGGCAGAGGCCCTGATAGAGGCAGCAAGGGCGGGCGTTGTGGTGATGCAATCGACTCGGGCCGGCAGTGGCAGGGTCGTGGCAGGGCATCGGCATCGGGGTGGTGGCATCTTAACGGCTGACAACTTGAACCCGCAAAAAGCACGGATCCTGTTGTCCCTAGCCCTCACAGTCACTCAGGATCCACAAGAGATTGAACGAATCTTTATGACCTATTAGAAGCTTGTTTGCTAGACCGCTTCGAGGGGGGCCATGGTCAGGCCTTCTTGACTGAGCTGCAGGTGATAGAGTTCAGCCTGTTCTTGTGGCCCTGACCAGACCACCGATCGGCCCTGAAAATGAACTTCTTCCGTCAGCTTGCGAGCCAATTGCGTGGTCATACCTGGAATGTAGCGCAGCAGGCACTCTGTCACATGCTGGAACGTGTTGAAGTCATCATTGAGAACGATGATCCGAAAGTTGGGGTAGGGTTTGCTGACAACAACCGTTGATACCGCAGACTCACGAGTGGGTTGGGTTTGGCTGGTCTTGGTGGGCGTTTGCGTGCTCATGGCTAGCTGGGTCACAGTAACAGTGGGATCTCAGAGGGGTGAACAGGTTGATGAAGGGGTTACGGAGCTGTCCTCATTCTGGGTCTTCGGTACCGCAGCAGGTAGCTTAATCTGGGCCGTAATGCTTAAAATCTTATTACAACTTTCCCAGATTTGCCGTCCACAGGCTTCTCCTCTGTTGATCTGATCAGAAGGCTCAGTGAGGCCAGAGAACCAGAACTTGAAGAAATAGGGATCCCACTCCAGAATCATGGCCATGCCCGTCTACGCTAGGGGCGAGTGAAACAACAACATCAGACATTTACGAGGACAGGTTGGGTATGACTAAGGCCAGTTTTGCCGTCATCGGGTTGGCGGTAATGGGGGAGAATCTCGCCCTCAATGTGGAACGCAATGGTTTTCAGGTGGCGGTTTACAACCGAACTGCCGAAAGAACCAAGCAATTCATGGCTGAGCGGGCCGAGGGGAAGAATGTTATCCCAGCCTACAGCATTGAAGAATTGGTCAGCTCCCTGGAACGGCCTCGCCGGATCCTGATCATGGTAAAGGCAGGCGGACCTGTGGATGCGGTGATCGATCAGCTCAAGCCTCATCTGGAACCCGGCGATATCTTGATCGACGGCGGTAATTCTCTGTACACCGATACCGACCGCCGCAGCGATGCCCTACTCCCCACTGGGATCCATTTTGTCGGTCTGGGGGTCAGCGGTGGCGAAGAAGGGGCGCTGAATGGCCCCAGCCTGATGCCGGGTTGCAGCGAGGAGGCGTATCAAGCTCTAGAGCCGATCCTCATCAAGATTGCTGCTCAGGTGGATGACGGAGCCTGCGTCACCTACCTCGGCCCCAAGGGCGGTGGCCACTACGTCAAGATGGTGCACAACGGCATCGAATATGGCGATATGCAGCTGATCGCGGAGGTCTATGACCTGATGCGGCGGGGGCTCAATCTCAGCGCTGCCGAGATGCACGAGATTTTTAGTGCCTGGAATCAGACGGAGCTGGAATCCTTCTTGATCGAGATCACCGCCCAGATCTTTAAGGTCATGGATCCCGATACCGGCAAGCCCCTGGTGGATGTGGTTATGGATCAGGCGGGCCAAAAGGGAACAGGGCGATGGACTGTCAAAGATGCCCTTGATCTGGGGGTGGCCATTCCCACCGTTGAGGCTGCGGTTACAGGCCGGATCCTGTCGTCCATCAAGCCGGAGCGAGTGGAGGCAGCCAAGTTGCTCCAAGGCCCCGATGCTCAGTTTTCGGGCGATAAACAAGCCTTTGTGGAGGATCTCAAGGCGGCTCTGTACTGCTCCAAGATTTGTTCTTATGCTCAGGGGATGGCCCTCCTGCAAACCGCAGCGATTGAGCATGGCTATATCTATAACTTTGCGGAGGTGCCCCGGATCTGGAAAGGTGGCTGCATCATCCGGGCTCGTTTCCTCAGCGTGATCCAAGATGCCTACAAGCGTCAGCCCGATCTGACCAATCTGCTGCTGGATGAGGAGTTCAAGGCGGCTCTCCATGAGGGGCAAGCGGCCTGGAGGCGGGTGGTGTCTACCGCTACTAATCTCGGGATCCCCGTGCCTGCGATTGGGGCATCATTGTCCTATTACGACAGCTACCGCACTGCCAACCTGCCTCAAAACTTGACTCAAGCTCAGCGAGACTTCTTTGGGGCCCATACCTTCGAGCGCACTGACAAACCAGGGGTCTTCCACCACGAGTGGGGAGCCGAAGCCTAATCGCAGTTCAAGATTTGGAGGTGGGTTGAGGGGCAGATCCTGAAGCTGACTGTCGGGATCCCTTATTTCAACCCCTACTTCAATCGTCCTTCAATCGCCATCTCAAACCGCTGGTCACGATAGGTTAACGACAGGTGTTGAACCGCTGCGAAATAAGGGTAGATAGGTGAGGGTAGACCAGTCATGCTGGAGCTATCCTCACCTCTTGATCTGAGATCAGTCATTCTTTGGGAAGGGCTGGTATGTTTTGGATCACAGACAAAGGGGGGGATGAATTTTACACAATAGTCATAACCTGATCGGGAGATAAATCTATGAAAGTGGCCTCTGTTCTGTTGATATCTGTAGCAGCACTCTCCCCTCTATGGCTACCTGGGATGGCCTGGGGTGAGACTTTTGAGCTGGAGGTTGGGGATCCCACGACTGGGGAACTCACAGAGGAGGAGCCTGTCCACCTCTATACCTTTGAGGGAGAAGAAGAGCAAAGCCTCAATATTCTTTTGACCTCGGCAGACTTTGACACGGTGGTGACACTGTTGGATCCCGATGGCGAAGAGATGTTGTTTAATGACGACTCAGCGGGGTATGGTCTCAATTCTCGGATCGGGCCGGTGGTGCTGCCTGAGGCTGGCGACTACACCATCGTGGTGGATAGCTTTGGTCATCACAACAGTGGGAGCGGGGGGGGAGAGATTGTGATGGGATCCTATACCCTCAGCCTTTCTGAAGCGGTGGTGGAGTCCCTAGAGTTTGGATCAAGCGTGACGGGATCCCTGTCGCCTGAGGCACCTTTCGCCTTTTTTAGCTTTGAGAATACCTCTGGGGGCTTCCTCACAGCTAACTTGATACCGGATGGATTTGAAGGGATCCTGATGCTTCAGGATGAAGAAGGATTTGTCATTAATTCCGTCGGCTACGAGGGCTATGAGTCTGACCAGTTGACCATCTCTGGCAGACAGGTGGTGAGCGAGGGCCTGTGGGTGGTGGGCAGTGTGGATGGCAGTTCCAGCGGTGACTTTGAGCTGGTGGTGGAGTCGATTGAGCCTAATCTGATCACCTTGGGGGAAGAGGAAGAGGGATCCGTGCGGGGGGCTGAACCCGCCCTGTTTAGCTTTGAGGCAGAGGCCAATACGGTGATCGACATTCGCGTCACTGGGGAAGAAGACCTCGACACCTATATGACGCTGACGGATCCAACTGGCTATGAACTGGCCTATGGAGATGACAACGATGGTCTTAACCCTGCCATTGAGGCTGTGATCTTACCTAGCGACGGCATCTATACCATTGCTATTCACGCTTATGACCCCGCCATGGAGGGATCCTTTCAAGTGGTGATAACAGAGCGAGAGGTTCCTGATGCGACCGAAGAAGAACAGACCCTCAGCTTTAGCCCGACCCAGCAGCAGCAAATCTTGCAGATCACCGGGGAGGAGGGCGACCGTTATCAATTGCAACTAGAACAGAGCTTCACGCAGGAGCCCGAGAGTCGAGAATTGGCGGTGACAGTGCTGAATGGGGATCAGACGGTGGCTGAGTTCTTTGAGCGGGGCAGCTTTGTGGGGCGTACCCTAGAGCTGGAGCTTCCCGAGTCGGGCACCTATTATCTGAGAATTAGCGACTACTCCTATGCTGAGCAGATGGAGTGGGAGTCCACCGTGACGGTATCGGTGGAGCAACTGTAACGGGTGGTAATCCTGTGGTAGACCTGAAGATCCCAGAGCATATCGTTGGGCAGGAGCAAGCTTTGCAGTTCTTGGCCGCCGCTGTGCGCAAACAACGGGTGACCACCGCCTATTGTTTTGTGGGATCCGATGGTATCGGGCGTGCCCTCAGTGCTCGCTGGTTTGCTCAGGCAGTTTTGTGTGAGCAGTATGGGGATCCCAATGGACTTGTGCCCTGTGGACAGTGTCTCAACTGTCGCCTGTCCTCTCAGGGTAGCCATCCCGACCTGCTCTGGATCGAACCCACCTACACCCATCAGGGCAAACGGATCAGCCGCTCTGAAGCCGCCGAGCAAAATTTGCAACGGCGGGCTAAACCTCAGGTGCGCCTCGATCAGATTCAGGAGGTGGTCACGTTTGTGGGGCGATCCCCTTTGCGGGCCTCCCGATCAGTGGTGGTGATCGAAGGGGCCGAAACCCTGGCGGAATCGGCGGGTAATGCCCTGCTAAAAACCCTAGAGGAACCGGGATCCGCCCTATTGATCTTGATTGTCACCAGCCTGTCGCAGCTGTTGCCCACGTTGGTCTCCCGCTGCCAAGGGATCCCGTTCCGAAGGTTGGCCACCGCCCAAGTACGGCAGGTGATCGCCCCTCATCAAGATCCAGATTTAGCCCTAGAGCAGATTCCCTCGGCGGTTTGGGATCTTGCCCAGGGATCCCCAGGTTTGGCCTTGGAAGCCTTGCAGCAGTGGCAGCAGATCCCGCCCGATGTTTTGCAAGCCCTGGAACAATGGCCCTCCGGCATCGCGGATGCGTTCAAAGTTGGTCGGCAGGTGGCAAAAGCATTGGATGTGCCAGCTCAATTGTGGCTGGTGGACTATCTGCAACTGTGGCACTGGCATCACCCCAACCCCCAACAGTTGGCCCGGATTCGTCAGCTCGACCGCATCCGGCAGCAGTTGATGGTCTATGCCCAACCGCAACTGGTCTGGGAGGTGAATCTGGCTCAGGTGGTGGCCTGAACAGAGGCTCTAAGAAACGGACTCAGCCAGAGTGGCGATGCCTTGGTAGAAATAGCCCAAAAAGGCGGGAGTTTTGGCGGCCTCGAAGGTCTTGAGCTGCTGAATCTCAAAGCCCTGCTCCCGAATCAGATGATCGATGGGCCGGGTCAGGTGACAGCCATCCGCCAAGACCTTTTGGATCGGCTCCAGCCGTCGCTGCCAGACCTGCACTCCAGGGGTAGAACTGAGGCCATGCTCCAGAAATAGGAACCGTCCAGTCGGCTTGAGCACGCGGCGGATCTCCTGCAAGGCTTTGGCGATTTGAGGAATGCTGCACAGCGTCCAGGTGCTGACCACCGTATCGAACTGCTGATCGGGCATGGGCAAATGCTGGGCATCCAACACCTGTAGATCCACTTGGATCCCGGATTGTTGGATCCGGCGCTGCGCCATCGGACTCATGCCAGGGTTGATATCGACGGCGGTGATGGCCTGCACAGTAGCGGGATAACAGACCAAGTTGAGACCTGTGCCAAAGCCAATTTCTAAGATGGATCCCTGGGCATTAGCCAGCAGATCGCGGCGATAGCCCTCATAGACCGGATCCGCCATTGACCGATCCAGCAATCGGGGAAAGACATACTTGCCATACCAACCCATCCGGGATCCCTTAATCTAACGTGGTGGTCATGGATGGAAATTAGGCCGCGTCCACCTGAGAGGAGGGATCCTCAGCATGGTCAGACTGATCGGGGGTTTCCGCTCCCTCTTGCTCAGATTCCTCTTGTTGAGCTGAGATCGCCACAGTCTCTGGGGCTGGAATTTCTTCGGGTGTCGAGAGAGGGGACTCTAGCTGCTCTGCCGATTCTGAGCTACCAGATTCCACGTCTGCGACCGTTTCGGCCTCAGAGGAGGACTCAGGATCCCCTGAGGTGAGTTCAGCCTGTTCCGTTTCAGTATTTACTAGCTCAGTTTTTGCTAGTTCAGTTTTGGCAGCTTGATTAGCTCTAGGATTTAGCCTGCTGCTGGTGGAGCCAGTGCCCTTGCGAGTGGCCTGTTCTAGCTCGCGGGCTTCGCGGTTGAGGGTGGTCTCAAACTCTTTGGAGGCATCCTGTAACATCTTGAGTGATTTGGCGATGGTGCGGCTGATCTCTGGCAGCTTGCGAGGGCCAAATACCAATAGAGCTACCACAAAGATCAAGATCATCTCAGGCAACCCAACACCCAAAAAATTCATAACCCTAGATCCTCTGCTCAAAGCTCAACAACACAATCATGGCAGCCCCTTCGATAGAGCACCATTGCCTACTAGCTTAACGTGGACGGCCCCGGATCCGAGTCTTCCCCGGGATCTGGACCTATATGTGAATTGAGAGATAGAGCGAGAGGGATCATGAGGTGGCCCTAAGCGTATTCAGGCCCATCTCAGGGTAAAGCCTTGAGGTTTGCGTACTAAATTATTTGACTAGAATGACGAGATTACGTAATTTCACGAATTATTTGTGTTAATAATGATAGATAGGGTTGAGATGTCCCTAATGTATAGCGGAATACTGTTTTGCAGAAATGTCCCAGACATCAAAATCCATCTGCACCAAGAGATCGACATGGGATCCTTTGGCTGGGTTTACCGAGAAATTGGGTCTAAAGCCCCGCCCTTCTAGGGCGGCTTTACGCTACGGCATGATAGGATAATACCATGCTAATCAGGGAAGCCAAGCTATCGGGGAGAGATGAGCAGTTC
>JBHJNR010000191.1:0-5771 GCA_050330615.1 Cyanophyceae cyanobacterium | reverse complement strand
GGGTACGCTCACACCAATGGGATCCAGTTGCACTACGTCACCCAGGGCACAGGCGATTTGGTGCTGATGCTGCACGGCTTTCCTGAGTTTTGGTACTCCTGGCGACATCAGATCTCCCCTTTGGCTCAACGCTTTCGGGTGGTGGTGCCTGACCTGCGGGGTTACAACGATTCCGATAAGCCCAGCTCTGGCTATGACTTGGCCACTCTGACCGAGGACATGCGGGGTCTAGCCCAGCATTTTGGCGCTGAGACGGTGCGGGTGGTGGCCCATGATTGGGGCGGGGCGATTGCCTGGTATTGGGCCCAGCATTTTCCGACGCAAATCAAGCAGTTGGCGGTGCTTAACTCGCCTCATCCGGCTTGTTTTCGCCGCGAGCTAGTGGGCAACCTGGATCAGCTGAGACGCAGTTGGTATATGTTCGCCTTCCAGGTGCCTTTTTTGCCAGAGTGGATCCTTCAGCGCAGCCTATCCGACTGGGTGAAGCGGATCTTTCAGGAGACATCCATACGCAAAGGGGCCTTTACCAGCCAAGATCTGAAGATGTACGAGCAAGCGCTGGAAAAGCCTGGTAGTTTGACCGCTGCCCTCAATTACTATCGACAACTGTTAAATATCAATACCTTGCGAGAGCTGTTGGTGGAGCCGATGCGGCAGATTTTGGCCCCCACCATGCTGATTTGGGGAGAGGATGACTTTGCCCTCAACCGCAGCTTGACAGAAGATATGGAGGGCTTTTTTATGCACCCGCTGCGGCGAGAGTTTATTCCTGATTGTGGGCATTGGTCTCAACAGGAGGCTCCCCAGACCGTCAACCGCCTGCTGCTGGAGTTTTTGGATTAGGGAGAAATGAAGGCTCTCAAAGGGCATCGTCGAGTTAAATGGCAGTGGATCCCTCCCCGCTGGTATGCCCTCGCTTATTCTCAGGAACCACTATGAAAACCGTCCAAAACCAACAAAGCGATCAGTCTTGCTCTCAGAAGGATGCGAGTTTCAGCCCTTGGATCCCTGGGGTTAGGATCCCTCTGCTGGCCACCGGGGTTGGTCTCGCCCTGCTGCTGTCTCAGCCTTCGGTCTCGGCCCAACAGGTGGAATTGGACGTGAACACCTCTGCTGTCCAAGCCACCCCAGAGGGGATGTTGCCGCCGCCGCCTGCCGGAGTGCGGCAGATCGATCCCAATAGTGATCCTGCTACAACGGTAGATATGCCCTTGTCGTTGGTGGGGGAACAGTTGTTGGAGGCGGTGTGTGAGGCCCAGATCGATCCTCAAAAAGCCCTGTCGGTGATGCCGGATCTCAGCGAGATTCACATCCAGCGCAGTTGCCCCAAAGAACTGGCCCCTAAGTCATAAGTAAGCAGGCTGAAATAAATGTAAGATACCTTGAATCGTGTAGCCCTCACTGGGCAAGGGCTTTGGGATCTAGGAGCTTACGACATCTTATAGATAATTAGCCCTTCCTACTTAGCAGTGGAGCAAGCGTGGTGTTCGCCCCAAACAATTGCCAAGGGCCTCAGCGCAATGAAAAGGGGAACTGAGGTAAGGTAAAAAAGTTCTAGAGCCGAGAGAGAACCGCCATGACCGACCCTTCTTCTGAACCGTTGCCGTCTGCCGGATCCCCTCAGACAAAATCTCAATCATCCTTACCGCCACAGCCGCCAACCCCCAAGCCTCAAGAACCCGCCGATTTGGGATCCTGGATGACTCGTGCCCGCCATATCTTCTATGGCACCGCCAGCTCAGTGGTGGAGATGCTACAGGATCCCGACAAACGCACCGAAAATATCAGCAAACTATCCCTTGATTTAGGGGATCTGGCCGACATTTTGGCCACCAAGGGGGCTTTGACCGAAACCGAAGCTCTGCAATATCTAGAGCAATTGCAGGCTATCCAAAAGCAACAGGCTACTGAAGTAAGCAACCGGACATCTTCCTCATCAGCCCCCGTCACCATTACTATTCAAGATGCCGAAGACCCCATCCCGAGTGTGGTCTTGGATCCTGAGAACCAAGTTAGCCAGGATGATATCCAAGCCCTGATGGACTTGACCCGACAGGTGGAGTCGTTACGGCTAGATCTAGAACGGTCTCGCACCGAGGAGCAGCCCGACTAGAGATTTGACTAAAGATCACCGGGATCCTTTCAAAAAAAGCGAAAACGCCGCGCCGCAAATCCACAGATGCCCAGTAGCTTCAGACCCTCTCGGACATGGGCAATATTGGACTGACCGTAGACACGGGGATAGTAGCGCACCGGAATATCCATGATCTTGAGGTTTTGTTTGACCGCCCCCAGCAACAGGTCAAAATCTCCAAACGGATCAAAGTCACCAAAAACATGCTGCTGGGCAGCAATGGTGAGATAGTCTTGGCGGCGCAGCACCTTGGTGCCACACAGAGAATCTTTGATGCGGATCCCTAAGATATAGGACAGCAGGGCGGCAAAAAAACGGTTAGCCCACCGATTGAGTCCTGGCATCGTCTCGGCAGACAAGGGATAGACCAGACGACAGCCATTGGCCATATCACAACGCCCTGAGGCGACTGCGGCAAAGAACTTGGGCATATCATCTGCCTTGACCGTCAAGTCGGCATCCAAAATGATCAGGATATCGCCAGTGGCCTGCCCAAACCCCAGCCGTACCGCATCCGCCTTGCCCCGCCCTCTCTGCTGCAAGCTCTTGATATCCCGCTGTCCCTGCAACAGGCCTTGTACCCGCTGGATCTCCGCCCAGGTCTGATCGGTGGAGTTACCCTCCACAAAGATGATCTCGGTATGGGATCCCATCTCTGGCAGGGTTTGCACACAGTTGAGGATATTACCCGCTTCATTGCGAGCCGGGATCACCACTGACACTGACGGCTGTAGGCTGCGTTCTGACGGTAAAGTTGCCAGCGGCTGTGGGCGAGCCACCAGATATTCCGTCACACAGAGGGCATTGATCCCCGGCAAGGGGGCGATCCATTGGTTGATCCAATCAGATAGCAATGGGATCCCACGAGGCAACAGCAGCCGTTTGCCCCACTTGATGGTCTCGAAGCCCGCCAACTCCAGCAGATTGCTGACATCTCGCTGAGAGAGCCAGTTGGCCTCAGGTAAAGGCATCCGCTGCCCCAACCAAGAGGCCACCGCCAAAACCGGCTCCCAGATGGGATTGTGATAAGTGATCACCAGCCGAGTCTGGGAGTTACAGACAAGGCGCAACCGCTCCAAAACCACCTGGACATCTTTGAGGCCACCGATCAGATTGCTAAAGATGACAACATCGAAGGGCTGATCACAGCCCTCCAGATCTAAGCGAGTCAGATCTAGGTCTTGGGCATCCTGCACCCGAAAATGCAGCTGAGGAAAGCTGGCCTGGGCCAAAGCCACGGCCTCAGGATCCTCATCGATCCCCACCCCAAACGCAGGCTGGACTTGATCCAGTAGGATGCCTGTCCCAGAACCGATCTCCAGAACTCTCAACCCCGGCGGGATCAGCCAGCGGTGTAGGCGGTCGAGATCGCGGTAGTAGAGGCGATTTTTGTGCCGCCAGTGCTGCAACGGGTGAGGAAGGGATCCCACGGGATGTAAGCCACTATCAGGTCATAAGGCAGAGTACCACTCCCCTTACCTTGCAATGCCTTAGCCTTTGCGGTTGATGTCACGGGCCATGTTGCGAAACTGATCCATCTCGGATCCTGACCGACGGCGGGGGGTGGGGGCCGAAGGTGTGGAGGGGGCAGGGCTCTCGGGAGAGGGGGAGACAGTGGGTGAAGGGGCGACAAAGCCGTTTTCAGCCCGGATCCGTTTCTCCTTGGCGGAGATCTCCTCGATCACCTCCATCTTGCCGCCCAAGAAGGTCTTGCGAACAGACTTGGGGGTGCGCATATAGTCGATGTCGCCAAAGGTCTGGGCATCATCGGGATCTAAGAAAAAGGCTGAAGATTCTTTTTTGGGCTTGGCGGGCTTGGGATCGGGTTTGGTGGGGTTGGGGTTAGCCTGACCCCGCCGCAAGAAACGCTGGAGAAAACCACTCATGTTCAATGCTACCTATTGCAAATGCAAGCTATGACGTTTTGTAACTGTGCTCTCAGGATAGCTAACAATGACACCGGAAGTGGACTGAAAGTCGTATTTCCAGCCATCGTCGCCACATGGGAAGGCTGGAGACAGCAAATCGACCCATATCTCAATCAACGCAGTGCTAGTAAAACCCTCACTTTCTGGCTATTTCTGGAGGGATCCCTGGCCTCTTGAGTGCATACCACCGGGTACTTTTGTTGTAGAGAAAATTGACCACCGTTCACCACGGATAGTCGATTGCTTTGATCACCACTTGCTTGGCAATGTCTTCTCAGGCTATCAATAGATATGTGAACAAACATTAAGTGCTCGAACCATGCAGGCTACCCCTTCCACCCCAGACACTCAGCTATCATCGCTGGTAGAGACCACATACCGAGCCTTTCAGTGGGGTAAAAATACCTTTGGGTTTGCTCATAAAGCCTTCTCCTCACGGGCTTTGGGGTTAATGGAAGATTTCTTGCTGTCGACATCAGGTCAGCCCGCTCGATTTCGGCCTGAGATCAAAGTGACGGAACAGACCCTCAAGATTGTCAGGGATCGCTATGAGCAATTGCTGACAGCCGACTGGCACGATGCGGAGCAGGGATACTATCCCCAGGAACTTTTGTTTGACAATCCGTGGGTGGACTTTGCCCTTTACTACCCGCAAGTGTTGATTGACCTTGCCCAGTCCAGCCAACGGGTCAGCCAGCGACAATATCAGTCCTTTCAGGACAGCATCGACACCAAAGGCTATCCCCGCTACTACCTCCAAAACTTTCATTACCAAACGGATGGCTACCTCAGCGATCAGTCCGCCAATCTCTACGATTTGCAGGTGGAACTCCTGTTTGGGGGCAGTGCTGATGCGATGCGGCGGCGGGTGCTGCGCCCCCTCAAAGAGCATCTCCGCCAGTCCCAAAGCGGGATTTTGGACAGATCTACTCGGATTCTCGATCTAGCCTGTGGCACGGGACGGACATTGCGGATGCTCCGGGGATCCCTGCCTGAAGTCTCGCTGTATGGCACCGATCTCTCCCCCGCCTATCTGCGCAAAGCCAACCAATTGCTCAGTGAGCTGCCAGGAGAGCTGCCTCAACTTCTCCAGGCCAACAGCGAAGAATTACCCTACACCGATAGCCTATTTGAAGCGGTTACCTGCATTTTCTTGTTTCATGAACTGCCCGCCGCCGCCCGCCAAAATGTGATCAACGAGGCGGCACGGGTGCTGAAGCCTGGTGGGGTGTTCATCATCTGTGACTCTGTGCAAACCTTTGACTCCCCGGATCTGATCGAGTCGATGGAGGCTTTCGTCAAAACCTTTCATGAGCCTTACTACCGCGACTACATTCGAGACGACTTGGGGATCCGGTTACGGGCAGCGGGGTTGGAATTACAGTCTGAGTCAACCCACTATGTCAGCCACTATTGGGTCGCCACCAAGCCAGCGTGATCGTCAGCTGTTTGGGATATGGGGCGATTGACATCCTCCCCGCCCTTGAAGGACGAGGATTCGGTTTAGGCGAACAAGAGCAATTGCAATTGCTGACCGTCCCGACAGGTTGACGCTTCATCGGATGCTGCTGGCAAGCCAGACTTATGCGTTCCTCCACGTCCGTTTAGAGTCTTGGATTGTCCACCCGCGACTTGTATGTTCTTTGCCGCATTGATGTCCCGGTCGTGGGTTGCCCCGCACCAGAGACACTGCCATTCCCGGATCGACA
>JBHJNR010000190.1:0-17568 GCA_050330615.1 Cyanophyceae cyanobacterium | reverse complement strand
CCCCAATATCCTCATCGTCCATAATCTCTATGGGGACATTCGTGGCTAAGCGATACTCTGTCCCTTTCTCTAAATCACAAAATCTGACTACCCTAACTTTTCTTCCCCCCACATCCACTAATCCATCCTCGTCAATAATCCAATTGCTTTTAATGCGTATCAAAAACAGTTTGTTGCTATTTATAAACTCATTGAACAATTCTTTGCTCGCAAACCCTCTATCCCCTACGGCTAGACTATTCTCAGGGATCATTCCTAAAACCAGTTCCCCAAAATAAGCATCATGCCTCTCCCCGAAATGAATCAATACTTCGCTGGGAGCCTGGGTCTCTTGATTCAAAGAAGTTAATACTTTGACTTGATGATACTGCTCTGCCCAGAAAAACTTGCTTGTTAAACTGATTATCGTTGAGTCAAAGGGACAAACAATGACATTGTTCTGGCTAGACCGACGACGTACTTGATGAAGTAAATCCACAAAAAGCCGATTGATAAACTGTAAGCTTCGGCTTGAACAAGCTCTAGAGAATGAAGATAAACTTCCTTCTACTCCAGTGTGGTTGAGTTGGAAAAACAGATCTCTCAAGCTTGTGACTGACTTATCTAAAATATAGGTCAGCCAAATCTTGACGAACAACTGGGTGTTCATCACCGGATAATCATGGTTAGGAAGCTGAGTCAACAGAGACTTGACAACTCCCGGAAGAGAACGTAGCCTAGTCATTGCTAAATAATGTATTTGTAGGGGCTAGATTAACATATCTGGCCCCTTTTCTTCTCTGTTAAGTTATGGTGTAACACTTGTGCAGATTTATATAAGTTGTGTCATAACGTATCATAGATTTGCAATCTAAGAAGGCGAGTTTTTATGAGTAAATGTTTGATTTCACCAGTAAACACTTACAAAGACTTTGCAAGTATTGATTTAATCAATTATTCAATCCTTCTTTTTGTTTTGTAAGTTGATTCGACTATTGTTACTCTTAAGATAATTGAATTTTTACCACGTCGAATATTAACCCTCTTTTGTCAAATTGGGAGGAAGCCTTGAACGCTCGTAGGCTGAAATGACGTAAATTCGTCAAAATCCCTGTGAGTAAGAAAAGAGGGTTACAGCCTGTTCACCGATTGCCTGTGACAAGACAGGGTTCTGGATCCCCCTATTCCCCCTTAAAAAGGGGGACTTTGAATCCGGTTCCTACCTTTTAAGGGGGGCTACCTCTCCTCAAGGGATCCCAAAGGTTTTGGGGATGAAGTATTTACCCAACATCACCAGTCATGGCAGCTGACATTGTGTTAGATCTTCTACAGTGTTCCAGTTTGCTTGAGACAGTTGACTGACAGATTGTTTATCAATTAACTGAAGCACCCTTTACCCCCAACTCCTCTTGTCCCTTCTGCTTTTTGCGGTGAGCCCATGTCTTTGACTTCGATACCGACTGCCCCGACTACAGCCTCTGCTGAGAAGCACCATTCCAGTACCCCCTTCTTGGGCTTGATGGAAGGGGATCTTGAGGTGGCTGAGGCGGTGTTGTTACCCGTTCCCTATGAGGCCACCACCTCTTATGGACAGGGTACCAGTGGCGGGCCACAAGCTCTGCTGGAGGCATCCGCCTATGTGGAACTGTACGACGAAGTGCGAGATGGTCAGCCTGCGGTGCGCTCTAGCCCCGAACTTGGGGATCCCGATAGTGAAGCGTTGTCTCGCTATTGGACAGCAACGGCGGTGGAGTTTCCAGCAGCTTTTGAACCAGCGATGGAGGCCATCTATCAGCGGGCGGCTGAGTTGGTGCGTCCCGGACGGCTGTTGCTGTCATTGGGGGGCGAGCACTCAGTCTCTTTCCCGTTATTTAAGGCTCATCTAGAGCACTATCCCGACTTTCATATCCTGCAAATTGATGCCCACTGTGACCTGCGCGATGCCTACGAGGGATCCCAGCTTTCTCATGCCTCGGTGATGGCGCGGGCGGTGGAATTGGTGGGCAGTCGGATCACCCAAGTGGGGATCCGCTCGATCTGTGCCGAAGATCGCCAAGCCATTCGTCAGCACGGTATCAAGACCTTTTTTGCCCACAGTTTGCAGAGCAAATCGCGCCAAGACTGGATCCCCGAGGTGATCGAGACCTTGGGAGAACGGGTCTATTTGACGGTGGATGTGGATGGATTGGATCCCTCGGTGGTGCCTTCGACCGGAACCCCAGAGCCGGGGGGACTGGGCTGGTGGGATGTGGTGGAGTTGATTCGAGCCGTGGGATCCCAGCGGCAGATTATTGGGGCCGATGTGATGGAGTTGTCGGTAACGGGCAATCCCGAATTGGATCGCCGTAGTGCCTTTAATGTGGCCAAGCTCAGCTACCAAATCTTGGCGGCAGCGTTGGGGTGAGGGACATTGGGGATCCCTTAGACCTCTACCTTTTGGGAAGTCCGGGCAAAATCCTCCTCAAGGCTAGTGTCTTGACCAATAGCCGCAGGTTCCCGTGTGACTTTGACCCGGTCGAGGCGCGGCCCTTCGGCCCGAATCACCTGAAGCTCCATCCCTTGAAAGGTGAGCTTCTCGCCAATTTTGGGGATCTTTTGCAGCTGGTAGATCAAGAATCCCCCCAACGTCTGGTAATCATCGTGGAGCGGTAGATCGAGCCCCAGTTTTTCCCGCAGATGCTCGATGCTGAGTTGAGCTTGCAGGATCATGGTGTAGTCGTCAACGATCTCGACATCTGGCTCATCGTCTTCCTGGTTGGGATCATCGGCAAGCGTGCCCACAATCTCCTCGACGATATCTTTGATGGTGATCAGACCGGCTGTACCGCCAAACTCATCCACCACGACGATCATGGTGCGGTGATGCTGTTGCATCTCGGGCAAGAGTTCGGCAATCAGTTTGTTCTCATGCTCAAAATGGGCGGACTTAATCGAGGACTCGATACTACTCTCAAAGGTCAGATCCCCTTCTGCCAGGCCCGCCACCAGCTCTTTGACATCCAGGATCCCTTTGATGTGATCGAGAGACTCTTCGTAGACGGGATAGCGGGAATGGCGGGATGCTGCCACCTCCTGCAACACCTCACTCACCGTCGCGCTGAAGGGAACCGCTTCCACACTGGTGCGCGGGATCATCACCTCACTGGCCACCGTCTCGCCAAACTCAATCACATTGGTCAGCAGTTCTCGTTCTTCGGCCTCAATGCCACCCGAAGACGAAGCGATCAACAGTTGCAATTCCTCGGCAGTCAGGGTGCTGTACAACGAAGATGTTTCCCGCAGGGGCACCCCAAAGGTGCGCAAAATCATCCGCGAAGTCATACGAGGCAGCTCAGCCAAGGGAGTCAAGATCCGACTGAGCAGACTATTGAACCACACCAACCGCAGGGCAATGGGTTCGGCATAGACGATGGCCAATGTCTTGGGCAGCAATTCACCCCAAACTAGCTGCAAGTAGGTGAGCATGCTGAAGGTGAGGGCCAACGAGATCACCTCTAACCCCTGGGATCCCGTCAGTTGATCGAGGCGCAACCAAGTCAACCCAGAACAGACATTGTGAACTGTCTGGGTGGCTCCAATCCAACCCAACAGGACGCTGGCGATGGTGATTCCCAATTGGGTGGTGGACAGGGATCGTTCTAGTTTGTCTTGGGCGTGACGTACCTGCTGGGCCTGAAGATTGCCCTCGCTGGCCAGTTGGGTCATGCGGGAATGCCGGGTCGAAACCAGCGAGAACTCCACCGCTACAAAGAAAGCGTTGACCGCAAGCAGTCCCACAACCCAGAGAATGCTGATCCATACATCTCCCCAGGCGAGGTCAACGGCTAAACAGGCCGCCGGAGGTATCGGGGGGTCATCCATTCGGGATCGAGATCCTGGCAAAAAGCAGTAGCTGTGATTCTAGCTCAGAAACGGATGCACTCTGCCAAGCCCCAACGGGACAAGGCTCTCCGGCTAGATTCGGCGTGATGAGCTGGCTTCCAGCTTTCTAATGGATTCAAATTTTACAAATAGGTCATGTGTGTAGTCCAGAAAAGCCCTGAGGATTCAAGCTCCAGCAGCCTCTAAACAAGTATTAACGAACACTCTTAGCTTAACCCCGCCTTAACCAGCAAAAGGCCAACTGGCTGATACAGTGCCTTGGGGTGATTCCCGCCAGTCAATGAATCATGGCGAATCAACGTTTTGCTTCAGAAGTGTGTAGCTAGGAGAATGATATGAAAGTGTTCCGATTGACAGCAGCTTTCCTCGTCTCAGCACTTGCCTCGGCAGCTGCCATCCCCTCTGTGGGCCAGGCCCAAGAGCAAACGCTTGTCCTCTACACCAACGATTTTGAGGATATTATCGGCGACCGATTTACAGCAGACACCGGTATCGAGATCACCGTGGTGCAGGAATCGGGTGGCAATCTATTGGCTCGAATCGCCGCAGAGCGGGGAAATCCACAGTGGGATGTGTTGCTATTTGATGGTGTGGGCAGTCTGCACAGTTTGGATCAAGACGGCCAACTGCTCCAGGGATTCGAGCCAGAAAACCTCAGTAATATGGCATCTTGGGCCTTAGACATACTGCCCGAGAGTCGTGGCTACTTTCCCGCCGGGGCCTCGTCCTCTTGCTTGCTAACCTATCGAACAGATTTAGTCGATAATCCCCCTCAAACCTTCTTTGACCTTACGGATGAGTCCTATCGCGGCCTCGTCGGCTCTGCCGATCCAGCGGTGGCGGCTCCAGCCTATCCCTGTGTGGCCTGGCTCCACTATGAATATGGGGTTGAAGAGGCACGGGAGTTCTATCAGGGGTTGATCGACAATGAACTCCAAGTGTTTCGCACCAATGGCCCGGCTCGTCGGGCGCTAGAAGCCGGCGATATTTCGATTGCACTGCTGTCTTCGCCCCCAGCTTATGCACTCCTCAACAGTGAAACCCCAGTGGAGGTGATCTGGCCAGCAGAGGGCGCCCCGTCTTCCTCCCGTGGGGTAGCCATTCAGGCCAGTACCAGCCAACAGGAGGCGGCCCAAACGTTTATTGAGTGGATGCTAGAACCGGAGACCCAGCAGTTCCTGACCGACAATGCTGGCATTGATGGCTGGTTTAGAGCCTCTGTAGAAGGCGTAACCCCACTAGCAGGGGGGCCGGCTGAGGATGCTGTCTACAATATCGCACCAGCTGCCTTTGCCTCAGATAATGAGGCCGAGATCAAAAACTGGTTTGCCGATCAGGCAGTTGAGTAAGGATGATTGACGGGCTAACTCAAGAGCAAGCTGCCCCCAAGGCCAGGATCCTGTCTCGATTTCGAGGTGAGATCCTGTTGGGCTGGATTGTGGTTCTGACGTTGGTGATCCTGATTGGGGCACCCTTGCTATCAGTCCTCTTGCAAGCCTTCTTGCCAGGTCTGTTTTTTGGTGACTCGACGGTGATTGGGCCAGGGACACTCCTACAGGTGTTTCAACGGCCCCTCTGGCGGGTGTCGCTGCGCAATTCGCTGGTGTTGGCGACTGGAGCAATGCTGGTGGGAGGTGGCCTGGGCACGATGCTGGCGATCCTCCGCCATAGCTATGCCTTTCGGTGCGCCCAAGCGCTGGATACCACCGCCTGGGTGCTGCTGATCATGCCCTCGTTTGTGATTGCCCAGGGGTGGATTTTGTTCGCCAGCCGAGGCGGTATCGCCAACCAGTGGCTGGGGTTAGATTTTATTGGGCAGATGATCTTTACCCCCTGGGGGCTGATCGCCATCATGGCCCTCAAGAACTATCCCTTTGCCTATCTCACGGTGGCAGCAGCCATGCGTTGGGATGTTGCTAACTATACCAATGCCGCTCGCCTCTGTGGGGCCAACCCGTGGCGGGTCATGACCTCCATCCGGGTGCCGCTGCTGCTGCCGGCGGTCTTGTCGGGCATGATGCTGGTGTTTGTGGACACCGTGGGCGATTTTGGCTTGCCGGCGGCTCTGGCCACCAGCTACCGCTATCCCACCTTGACCTATTCCATCTATGTAGCCATCAGCCAGTCACCGATTCGGTTTGATCTGGCTGGGGTGTTGTCTATTTATCTGGTGGGTATCACCGCTGTGGCCATCGGGATCCATATGGCCGTGATTCGATCATCGTTCTATGACTTTCTGACCGCCTCTGCTAAAGATCGGGAGTTGGTCCGGCCAGTTTTTGCGCCCCTGTTAACAGGGATTGCCCTCGCCTTTGTGATGATCTCACTGGTCTTGCCAATTGGCACCAGTGCCTTGGTCTCGGTGCTGGAGTCTATCTCAGCAGGGCCGATCTGGGGAAATTTTACCCTGCGGCACTATGACGCCTTTTTTGAGCCGGGATCCCCCTTCCTGGCCAGCCTCCGCAATTCCTTGGCCATTGCCTCCATTGCGGGGGTGACGGCGCTGGTGATCGGGGTGGCGGGATCCTATATGGCCACGTTTGTGCGCTTCTGGCTGAATGGCTTAATCGACATCATCTCGACCGTAACCTTGGCGGTGCCTGGGGTGATTCTGGGGGTGGGCTATATCTTTGTCTGGAATCAGCCCTGGTTAGATCGGTTGGATTTGCGCATCTATGGCAGTCCTATCATCTTAGTGTTAGCAGCTACAGCCGGAGCCATCCCCCTGGCAATGCGCACCACACTGGGATCCTTTGCTCAGATCCCGGCCAGCTTTTTGGCGGCGGCTTCGATGCAGGGGGCGCCCCTATTCAGACGATTACGGACAATCGTGTTGCCCCTAGCTTTTACAGCCTTGCTGTCGGCTTTACTGGCATCCTTTGGCACCACTGTTTTTGACCTGGCCGTATCATCAATTTTGCGTCCTCCAAGTTTTCAGGTGTTACCGGTCACCATTAATCGACAATTTCAGATGGGTAATTTTGGCCTTTCCACAGCAGCCACGTTTGTGGGCACCGTGATCACCGTCGGTATTATTTTGTTTTTGGATTTAGGGCTACGGCGTCTGATGGTCAATCAGATCAAGACTACGGGTGACGATGGAGAGAGCAAGAGGAGCTCTGATGCCAACTGATGTGATTGTGGAACATTTGGGCCGTCGATTTGGGGCGAAGGTGGCCTTGCGGGATGTCAGCTTCAACTTGTCCAGCGGAACCGTGCTGGGGGTCTTGGGGCCTTCCGGCTGTGGCAAGTCCACCCTTTTACGGCTGGTGGCGGGGTTGGACAAGCCAGATCAGGGGCGGATCCTGATGGGAAATCAGGTGGTGGCCGATGCCCAGGGGTTTGTCCCCCCCGAACGCCGCTCCATCAACATGGTGTTTCAAGACTATGCCCTTTGGCCTCATATGAGGGTGCGAAACATCGTTGGTTATGGGCTGCCTCATTTGACCCGACAAGAGCGAGACCAACGGGTGAAACGCCTTTTGGAGATGCTGCAAATTGGCGACTTGATCGACCGCTTTCCGGCTCAGCTATCAGGAGGACAACAACAGCGGGTGGCAATTGCCCGCGCCCTGGCCACCGAGCCTGAGCTGTTGTTATTTGACGAACCGTTATCGAACCTGGATGTGCAGTTGCGCCAGGAGATGCGGGTGGAATTATCAGAGTTGCTGGGACAGGTGGGAACCACGGCCCTCTATGTCACCCATGATCCCGAGGAGGCTTCAGCCGTCAGCACCCATCTGTTAGTTCTGCGGGATGGCAACGTGGAGGAGTACGGCCCGCCTGCTGAGCTATTTCGTCATCCCAACTCCGCTTGGATGGCAATCTTGGCAGGGTATACCAATCAACTCTCGGGGGTGGTGACTCAAGTCTTGGAGCCGGGCCTTTGTCTGGTTCAGGTGGGATCCCAGCTGTTAAAGGTAACGGTGCGGGGCCGGATGGCGGTGCAACCGGGATCCCCGCTGCGGGTCTATCTCAACAGCAGCCTGATGCGAATTGCCGTCAATGGTCAGGCCAGCTCCGGCTGCAATCACCTCTGGGCAACCGTTCAGACTCAGGCCTTAGAAGGCAGACAATGGCGATTACGGCTGGCGGTAGAGCAGGAACATGTGGGTCTCTGGACTCAACAGTCGGTTGCGGTGGGTTCCCACATTGGGGTAGAGGTGCCCATTACAGAGACATTGGGGTTTGGCTAAAAGGGTGATCCGGGGCCTGTTCCTAGTCCAGCTTGTCTAAGAGTTCTAGATATTCCATCACCAGGACTGTTGGGATCCGATCTACGTCAGCAAGAGATTTCATCACTCGTCCTAGTTCCCGGTAGTACCACAGGGAGCCGTCTCGGCCTCCACTTACTCTTGTCCATGCTTTCTCCCCAACGATTGCTTTGTCCTGCCAAATCGCCCGTAGGTTGTGTAATTTATCGCACGCTGTGACCAGCAGATAGTCGGGATCGGTTGCCTGGCTCATATGAACCACATAGCGTTGTTTACGGGTGAGCCAGTCTTCTTGCTGTTGCCCTGGCTGGGTGTGATCGATGTCGGTATCCGTACAAGCTTTGACAATCTCCAGCACCTTTGGCCCAAACTGATCGGCGATCTCCTGTTCGATGGTGGACCGTGGGATCCCTGTATTGTCTGGCCCATCCTCAAGGGCATCATGCAACAAAGCGGCTATGGCGATCTCTTCATCTGCCCCGTAGCCCAGGACAAGACTACAAACCCCGATCAAATGGCCCAGGTAGGGGACCCCAGTACCTTTGCTTTGGTTGCGATGTAGGGTGGCTGCATACAAGAAGGCCGTGTCAAAGGTCTGGCTGAGTTGCGGTTGCATCAGAGTGCTCAGATAGAGGATCCCATCTAGAGTAAGCCTTTGACTGTTAGGGATCCCTGGTGGTGACTTCAGGGCATCGACCTTTTGGGCCAATCCTGAGGGTTGTCTCAGATCGTGAGGGGAATGCCTCCCTGTTGAGTGGATAAAGTTGAGTTGGTCTAGAGCCACCGTGTAAGCTGGGGCAGGATGGGATCGTCATGGCTTAGGGTGTTTTGGCTCTGTTTCAAAGGAGCTGTCATGCCAGAGAACCTCCATCAAACGACACTAAAAGCCACATTAGAAGCTGTTCACGGTAAGGATCCAACGAGAGAGCTATGGCCAACAACCGAGTAGGTGCTTTTGTCGGGGGCATCGTCGTGGGAGCTGCCATCGGCACTGCAGTGGGGTTATTACTGGCTCCCCGGACGGGACGCGATACCCGTCGGATCCTGCGTAAGTCCGCCAAAGCGTTGCCCGAAGTGGCCGAGGATGTCGGGTCGAATCTGCAATATCAAACCGAACGCCTGCTGGACTCCGCCCAAAAGAGTTTGGATGAAACCGTACTGCGATTGCAGGAGGCACTGGTCACGGGCAAAGAGGCCATGGCTCGTAAAAAGTTGGAGCTCACCCAAAAGCAAGCTCCATCCCGCCTACAGGTGGATCTGTTAGAGGATGAATTAGATCTTGATGAAGAGCCTGACTCCTTATCGGAGGAACCGGCGTCCAATCAGGATCCTGACTAATGGGGTTCAAGGCGGTACAGACCTGAGGGGCAGCATCGGGAATCTATCAGGTATCTATCAAGGGAGGGTAATCGGTGGACAATCCGATTTTTTGGCTGGGACTATCGGTGGGATTAGTGGCAGCGGGTCTGTTTACGGTGGTGGTGACCATGATCCCAGCCGTGATTCAGTTGGGGCGGGCTGCCAAGAGTGTGGAGCGGTTTTTTGATACGCTGCTCCAGGAATTGCCACCTACACTGGAGGCGATCCGACTGACAACCCTAGAGGTGAGCGAGATCGCCGATAGTGTCGATGATGGGGTGAAAGGGGCCGGGCAGGTGGTGCAACAGGTCAACCGCTCCCTCGAAGGGGCTCGAACTCAGGCCAAAGGAGCTCAAGTCAATGCCCAGAGTGTTTGGGCTGGCGTGCGGGCGGCATGGCAGACCTTCTTGGTAACTTCAGGCACAGGCGATAACCCTACTCTCAGTGAGGGATCCCCTTCTCCATCAGCGTTGCCACGAGGGAGACAAGCCCGTTTGACCAGGGATCCCCTGCAGACCCAAATTCCCGGCAATGGTGTTAGGGATGGTGAGATCAGCCGCAAGAATCTGCAAGGTTAGTCAAGGATTTGGTTTACGATCGAAATAATTCGTGACCTATGGGGTGATTTGGGTTAAAGGTTCCGTTCAGGACGTACCCCCAGCTCACCTCCAGACCATCGGGATCCCTTCCACCTCTAGAAACTATGTTTGAAAAATTACCGTTACCGTTGAGCACCATCGTTCTGTTGGTGGGGGTTGTCGCTACGGCCTGGGGCTTTCTCAATTACAACGACCCGATCCTCAATCTGATGGGGATCTTTACAGGGATCCCGGTCTTACTGGGGGGATTGACCATGCGGGTGGTGGAGCTTAAACCCGTGCCTCCTTTGGATCCCGCCACCGCAGCCGCCACCCAGGCCAGAGCTGAGCACGTCACCACCATCCAGGCACAAGTGCGGGCAGATATCACCAAGTTCAACTATGGGGCCAATGCCCACATGGAAGAAGCGCTAGAATTTCTCGGCTTGCGGGGGCCAACTGAAGCTGACCTGCCCAAACTGATCGGCTATCGGGATCAGGTGCAGGAGGATCGGTATACGTTACTGTTACGGTTCAGTTCTCCAGAGGTGAGCTACGAAACCTGGCAGGACAGCCATCAACGCAAGATGCAGGGGTTTTTTGGTAAAGATGTTCGAGTGGAGCTATCGCAACCCCAAGAGAAGGTTGTGGATTTGGCCCTGATCGCACTATCAGCCCCCGATCAGCCCGAATCTGCCTCTGAACCTGCTCAGAGTTTGAGAGCAGACACCTAACCCTTTTTGGGGTGAAAATCAACCAGTCGTCACAGATTGTTTCGGCTAGGCATCCTCATCCTGAGGAATGTCGCTAGGAGCTAATACTAGACTTCTTAGCTCTTATAAGCAGAAACCAAGGGGTTTTCATCAATCGTTCATACCAGTCTGGGCGTACCTGCCGAAAAGATTCCGTGGGCTGAGGTTCTAGGATCCTGTCTATCAAAAAACCCGCCTCTTGTAGATCATGACTAATCTGGGTGAGGGGACGACGATAAATTTGTACTTTACCAATGTCCCATTCATCTTCTAAGAGATCCACCGAAAAACAATCTTCAGTCTCCCAATTTCAGCTCAATAAACTTCCTGAATCCCCCAATAAAATACTTTGATTCCCCTTTAGCCTTGCTTGAGGGGTAGAGGTGCCTCAGCACACCATTCTCTGGACTGAAGTTGATCAGGATGGTTGGGCTTCAGCTTTTCCAGGAGAAAAAGATCCTCAACTCACTGAGCTTTAGAGTTGGGGTATTGGCTCCTTGGCCTTGATGCCCAGGTCTGCCTCTCCTCGCCCACCCCAGAATAGGATCCCTAATGCGTACCATCCCCAGCATTCATGAGATGACCGAGACCGCTGCTAACCTTGGCATTCATCTCGAGGACGAAGAGGCGATACTCCTACACCACTATCTCGGTGAGAAATTGGTCGAGATCGACGAGTTCGTCCAAATGCGTCTCGACGAAGGGGCTCCCCCCGTCACCTTTGCCAGCCGCGAACCTGGCTACCGACCCTCGGCCCAAGAGGATGCCTTTAATGCCTGGGTCTGGAAGTGCAACATTGCTGGATCTGGCCAAGGGCTACTAGCGGGCAAAACTGTCAGCTACAAGGATCATGTCTCGATTGCTGGACTCCCGGTGGGCTTTGGTGCCGCACCTCTCCAGCACCTGATTGCCAATGTTGATGCCACCATCGTCACCCGCGTCTTGGCCGAAGGGGGAACGATTACGGGCAAAAATATTATGAGTGGACTGGCTGGCGGCTTGGGCAGTGGGCCTAGCGGCGATTTTGGCCGACCCTTGAACCCCCATAACCCCGACCACATTACGGGCGGTTCATCCTCTGGATCAGGGGCAGCTCTGGCTGCGGGTGAAGTGGATATCTCGTTTGGGGGTGATCAAGGCGGTTCTATTCGGATCCCCGCTGCCTTTTGCGGCGTGGTTGGCCTCAAACCCACCTTCGGGCTTGTGTCTCACTTTGGCATCAGCTTCGGCACGGATCCCTGTATTGACTACACCGGTCCTATGGCTCGCACTGTGGAGGACACCGCTGCTGCGCTTCAGGCCACCGCAGGTTATGACGGGCTGGATCCTCGGCAAGGACGAGAGGTGCCGGAAACCTACGATGTGCTCTCTGGCCTAGATGGGGGCGTGGCCGGGTTGAAAATTGGCATTCTCCAACAGGGCTTTGAAGGCCCCATCCAGCCAGAGGTCTATCAGGCTGTGCTCGAAGCCACTGAAGTCCTCAAAGCAGCTGGGGCTGAAGTGACCAAAGTCTCAGTACCAGAGCACCACCTAGCTCGTCGTGCCCAAGATGCCATGACCCCTGAGGGCAATCTGGCGATCTTTCAAGCTGGGTACATGAGTGCTTTTGCCCGTACCTATTACCCCAGCTCAATCGTCGCTGGTGTTCGCCAATTCAATCGGGATCATGGCAGTGGTTTTACCGCTCGCACCAAACTCGCTCTGATTGCAGGTGAATATGCCCGTCGCAACTTTGATGGGGTGGCCTACACCAAAGGGCATAACGTCCGCAAGGGCATCATCGCGGCCTTTGATCAGGCTCTGAGTGAGGTTGATGTGCTGATCATGCCCACCTGTCTGACGGTGGCCCCCAAGTTTGTCCCAGCCCCAATGGATCCCTTGGAGATCGCTGAGGCTTGGCTCAATCCCAGCAAGCGGACTCCCACCAGCGTCGTGCTCAATACCCAGCCCTACAACTACACGGGCCACCCCGCTTTGGCTGTGCCCTGCGGCAAGGTCAATGGGCTACCGGTCAGTATGCAGTTGGTGGGGCGCTTCTTTGACGATGCGTTGTTATTGCGGACAGCCTACGCCTACCAAAAAGCGGTTGACTGGGACGCCTTGATTGGGATTGGTGGCTGATTGAGATGGTGGTGCCGGCCCCCTGATGAGGTGCGGTTGGCAAGCAATCCTCCAAGCAAGCATCTCGAAATCATGATTGGTTCTGCCGTGCAGGTCTGTGCGGTAGAACTTCTTTATGGGGGGGGGTGCGCCGCCTCCCAACTGGGCTAAGGCCGACCAGGGATCCTCTCAGGGCAAAAGCCGCCCTTTAATCAAGAGACGATCGCTACCGCAAGTGGTAGCATCATGCCGACACCCGTTAGGAGTCGGATCCCGTGGAACTCGACCAAGTCAAAGCAATTGTGGAGAAGGCGCTGGAGGACGGAAAACTGACTCGCCAGGAGATCGACGAGATCATGGATGCGGTCTTGGCCGACAACATAGTCTCTATCGGTGAGATGGAGGTGCTGGAGATGATCGAGAACAAGATTCTCAATCAAGAGGTAACTCTGGACTAACGGGATCCCTGGGTCTTGCTCTGGCCTATCCTTGAAATGATTCCTCTCATTCAGGATCCGGTTCCATGCAGGTTCGTTCTCGCCCCAATCCTCTGGATGTCATCATCAATCCGCCGGATGAGCTGGTGCTGGAGCCAGGTGAGACCCAAACCCTGACGGTGATCGTCACCAATCGGGGATCCCGAGGAGCGCTGATCGAAGCAGCCTTGGATATCCCCTCAGGGATCCGAGGCTGGTGTAAAGGGGCACGCGAAACCACCAACCTTGCCCCCCAACAAATCCAAGAATTCCAGTTTGAATGGCGGATCCCCGATCAAGCCTCGCCGGGGCAACATAACTATTCCCTCATTGTGGATGCCCCCACCCACAATATTTTGGCGGCTCCTCTGGTGCATTCGCTGCGGCTGCGGATCAATCGGCCTGTCAAACCCACCAGCGATCCGCTGGATCCCAGCTTTAGCATTGTCCCCGCCAGTTCCTCCCAGAAGCCGCTGGAGGTGAAACCAGGGATCCCAATCACTCTCCAGGCGGAGGTTCACAATCGCTCCAAAATTGTTGATGAGTTTCGTCTCACCTGCCCTGATCTCGATGAGGAGTGGCTGACGATTCAATATCCCCAAGCCTTCCAGCAGCAGGGGCTGCAAAATCTGGGGGGCTTTTTGCGGCTCAACCCCAATACGCGGGGGCCGATCACGGTGGTGCTCAATCCTCCGGCGGAAGCCTTCGCTGGCAACTATTCCCCCACCCTGCGGGTACATTCTGCCGTCAAGCGAGACTTGGTGTTGCAGGATATCGTTTACCTAAGGATCCCCACCACCACCCAGTTGCAAATCGAGCTGCGTTCGGTGCTAGATCGGGTTAAGCACAAAGCAGCAGAATTTGAGCTGACCCTGACCAATCGGGGCAACACCATCCGGCGGATCCGGCTCTGGGCTGAAGGGGCTGATGAGGACGATATCTGCCTCTATCAATTCACCTCCGACCAAGTGCAGATCCCCCCTGGCAAAGCCGTCAAAGTGGGGTTGGCAGTCAGCCCTAAGCCAGACGTCAAGCAACCCATTGGGCTGGGCAAACAGATCAACTTTCGGATCGAAGCAGAGGCTCTGGATCAGCAGGTGTTGCCCTCTTATCTGCCTCTGGCTAGCACCTTTTGGTGGCAGGGCAAGGCCAAATGGCCCTATGTCTTACTGAGTTTGCTGGGGTTGGGAGCTTTTGTGGGAGCCGGGATCCTGGCCTGGATGTATTTCACCCGTCCTCCTCTTCCCACCACCATCACCCGCTTTGCACCGACCGAAAGCACCTACGCCTTTCCGGGGCCTATCGCGCTGTCCTGGGAGATCGATAATCCCAGCCAGATATCAAGCTTTGTGATCGAAGGACAGTTTGAAGCGCAGCCTCAAGGGTTGCTCAATCTGTCCTACACCGACCTGGATGGACGAGGGATCCCGGTGGATATCGCTGATCGCTGCTCCCTCAATGATGGGGTGCTTACCTGCCTCAACATTCCTACCAGTGCCCGAGAAGCAGGATCCTATCAGTTCACCATGCGGGCAGAACCGATCTCCGATCAGCTGACGATTCCCTCTGCCTCCGTGGAGGTGGTGATCGCTCCCCCCTCGGCTCCGGTGCTCTCTGCTATCGAGTTAGCGGAAGCCAGCATTGACCTCGGAGAGCTGGTCTTTTTGCGCTGGCAGATCACCAATCTGGAACGGGTCAGTCGGCTGGATATCCGCAATCGCCTTTCGGGTCGAGTGGTGCGTAGCTACACAGGTGAGCAGTTACTCAATTTCCGTTGTTTACCCCAGACCCCTCAAACCTGGCAATGCGAGGGGTTGATTCCCGATTTGCCCACGGGATCCCATACCTTTGACCTGGAGGTGGTGCCCAATGATCAGCGGATTGCCCTGACCCAGGCTGAAGTGGGGCCGGTGCAGGTAATCGGCACGGCTCGGGTGGAAACCTTTACGCTGAATAGATCCAATCGGTCGCCGATCCGGGTACTGGCAGGGGATGAGGTGGAGGTGGCCTGGCGGGTCAGCGGGGATGTGACGGGGGTGCGGATCAGCGGATTGGGCAGCGATCTGCCTGCCTCTGGAGCCACCATCCTCGGGCCATACTCAGAGCCGGGGCGGATTACCGTTACCCTGACAGCCCTTGATAGCCAAGGAATTGCCACCCCAGTCAGTAATTTGGATTTGGAAATCCAGTCTACTGCTGCTGTCACCCCTGCTCCAGACCAGCCACCTCCAGTATCAGAGTCGGTAGATCAAGATCAGGCTCCAGATCCGGCACCTACGGCGGCAGGCAGCGAGACGACTGGGCCAGGGGGATGATACAACTAGGATCCATATTTGGCAGGGGTGTAATCTGAGGTACGCTTGCACGTACTGTAGAGGAGATTCACCGTCAGTTAAGCGGGATCCCCACTGGATTGGAATCTCCTTGCCTCTAATAGTTCGTGTTGTATTAGTTAGTTTTGCACTGTAAATTTTGTCCAGTTAATCTTGCACTTTTGATTTTGCTCAGTTAATTCAGCCACAGAAGGACAATAGACCATGAGCCGGGGAACACTCTACGACAAGATTTGGGATGCTCACACCGTTGGAATCCTGCCCTCTGGGCAGACTCAGCTGTTTATCGGACTGCACCTTGTGCATGAAGTGACCAGCCCTCAAGCCTTTGCCATGCTGAGGGAACGCGGTCTCACGGTGATGTTTCCGGAACGGACAGTGGCAACCGTCGACCACATCATTCCCACCGAGTCGCAAGCCCGACCTCTAGCCGATGATCTAGCTGAGGAGATGTTCCAGGCTCTAGAGCAGAACACCCAAGATTTTGGCATCAAGTATTATCAACCCAAATCTGGCCATCAGGGGATTGTCCATGTGATTGGGCCAGAGTTGGGGCTGACCCAACCCGGCATGACCATCGCTTGTGGAGATAGCCACACCTCCACCCACGGGGCCTTTGGGGCCATCGCCTTTGGGATCGGCACCAGCCAACTGCGGGATGTCTTGGCCACCCAAACCATGTCCCTCTCCCGCTTTAAGGTGCGCCGCATTGAGGTGAATGGATCCCTGCCGCCTGGGGTCTATGCCAAAGATGTGATCTTGCACATCATCCGCACCTTGGGGGTGAATGGGGGCGTTGGCTATGCCTATGAATACGCCGGATCCACCTTTGATGCCATGAGCATGGAAGAGCGGATGACCGTCTGCAATATGTCCATTGAAGGGGGTGCCCGCTGTGGGTATGTCAACCCTGACACCACCACCTATGCCTATCTGAAGGGTCGCGATTTTGCCCCGACGGGAGCTGAGTGGGATGAGGCGGTGGCTTGGTGGGAGAGCCTGCGTAGCGATGCCAACGCTGAATACGATGATGTGGTTGTGCTGAAAGCCGCCGACATCTCCCCCACCGTCACCTGGGGCATCACCCCTGCCCAGGGCATCGGCGTCGGTGAATTCATTCCCACCCCTGAGCAGATGCCCGATGGCGAGCGAGCCTTGGCTGGCGAAGCCTATCGCTATATGAATTTGGAGCCAGGAGCGGCGATTGCGGGTACCAAGGTGGATGTCTGCTTTATTGGCAGCTGCACCAATGGTCGCCTCAGCGATCTGCGGGAGGCCGCCAAAGTGGCCCAGGGTCGCAAGGTGGCAGCAGGGGTGAAAGCCTTTGTGGTGCCGGGATCCGAAGAGGTCAAACGGCTGGCGGAAGCGGAGGGATTACACAAGGTCTTTTTGGCGGCAGGGTTTGAATGGCGTGAACCGGGCTGCTCGATGTGCTTGGCCATGAACCCTGACAAATTGCAGGGCAACCAGATCAGTGCCTCCTCCTCCAACCGCAACTTTAAGGGTCGCCAGGGATCCTCCAGTGGTCGCACGTTGCTGATGAGTCCGGCCATGGTGGCGGCAGCAGCCATCAATGGCAGGGTCACCGATGTACGGGAGCTGGCCCCTGTTTAACTTGACCCTTCTAACCTGATAGCTCGATTGGGTTAACCCAGGGATCCGATACCGTCGGCCAATCCCCGACAAATCCCCGTCAAAAACGCCAGATCGAGGGTATCCACCGTATCTGTCAGGCGGTGGTAATGGGGATTACGCAGGTTGGCGGTATCAGTGACCATGATCGCGTTGTGGCCATGATCCCAAAATGGGGCATGGTCACTGCGACGAATATCAGGCAGAGCCAGTCCTCGATTGGGCACGGGTAGCCACCGAGATCGGATCCCCTGCCGATGTAG
>JBHJNR010000189.1:0-5031 GCA_050330615.1 Cyanophyceae cyanobacterium | reverse complement strand
TAATTCCTGAAATATAGTCAATTAGAAATTTCAGCCCTAATTATTGACTCCGTCTACCTCAGGGACTATGTTAGGCCGCTCGTGCAACCAAGTAGCACCGGCGGCTCGGGTACTCCGCTCCTTCATAAGGCTCACGAAGAACCTGCTCTATGACCGCGAAACTTGCCGACCGCAGAGCGTCCACGATGGATTCGGGAAGATGCGCCCGAAAGTCGAGCGAGACCGGAGCGCCGAACAGTTCGTCCCGATGCACGATGTAGTCGCCAACGTGAAAGGAAATAAGCGCCAATCCGCCGTCCACAAGGACCCGCCGCGCTTCCCGGAAGACAGACGGGAGTTCAGGCAAGTCGAAGTGCACGATGGAATAGAACAGGACAATCCCTGCGAGACTTGCGTCGCTCGCACTCAAATGCTTCATGTCCTCGACGCGGAAATCGATGGTGGGATGGAGGTTCCGGGCCACCGCGACCATCTTTGCGGAAAGGTCGACCCCAAAAGTGGTGACGCCTTGTTGGCTCAGATACCTGGCAACATGTCCAGGCCCACAGCCGAGATCGGCGACGAGACCGCGTCCACGAGTCTCCTCTGCAAACCGATTGAGGATATGCCGGTCGAGTGGCTTGTGCGCCAGTTCGTCCGATAGATGCTCAGCGTACGATGTCGCCGCCGAGTCGTAGCTTTCGCGAATGTCCATCGAATTCCTCGGTTGCCGAACTTGATATTAGGCTTCAGTCGACTTGCGTGCTGACCCACCAAGTAGTCCCGCCCGCATCGGTAAAACCACCGCGCTTGTCGGCATCACCGTCCTGAATGGGTCGCTTCACGATCGTGGCCCCTGCAGCGAGGGCTCGCTCGAAGATTGCGTCTACGTCCGCGACATAGATATGCACATGGCTTGGTGTAGCTGGCCAGCCCTCTACTGCATCTGTGAGCATGATCACCGTGTCGTCGATACGCACCTCTCCGTGGGCGACGGTCCCTTCACTACCCGGGGCCATTCGCAGCGCCTGTGCGCCAAACACTCGAACGAGGAAATCGATCGTGGCCTGAGCGCCATTCACTGTGAGGTACGGAGCCACGGAGGTGTATCCGTCTGGCTTGTATGTCATCAGTCCTCCTTGATAAGGCCTAACTATGAGTTATATAGAAACTGTACATTCAAAAGCCCCTTTGGTCGGGTTATACATCATTTGTCCGAACATTCCTCCGTAATGGTGCAATAACCCGATTTTCCCCGAGTATTCTTCCCTGATAGGACTTTATACAGAAAGAACCAGAGATGATCCCCTACTCCACCAAGGGATCCCTAGGTTTGTTTCTCTAGCTACAACACAGCCCATAGCAGCGGGCTATCAATAGAGCCAGACTAGACACCAGAGATAACCCCATGTTGGTCACACAGCAACCCATCCTGAAGCGGTTTTGGTACCCGGTCATGCCCATGACCGAATTGGCCACTGGCCCCCGCCCCTTTACCCTCCTCGCCCAACCTCTCGCCCTCTGGCTCGACCAACAAGGGATCCCTCAGGCCGTCGAAGATCGCTGCTGCCATCGCACCGCCCAACTCTCCTTGGGCCAAGTACAGGGAGATGCCATTCAATGCCCCTATCATGGCTGGCAATTTGATGGATCTGGAGACTGTGTCAAAGTCCCCCAACTAGAATCTGCCAGCAGCCCCAAGTCCTATCAGGTCAAGTCTTTTGCCTGTCAAGCCCGCTATGGCTACGTCTGGGTCTGCCTCCAATCTCCTGCCCTCCAGCCCATCCCCGAGATCCCCGAAGTCAATGACGCTGGCTTCCGTCAGATCCAGCAGTTTGATGAAACCTGGCGGTGTAGTGGCTTGCGGCTGATGGAAAACTCCTTTGACAACTCTCATCCTCAGTTTGTCCATGCCCAGACCTTTGGGATCCAAGCGGATCCCGTGCCTCCCCAGTTGGATGCCTTTGTGGAAGAGGACTATGGCTTGAAGGTCAATTACCGACTGCCCGTTTATAACAACGACCTGCAAAAAGCCAATCTCGGCATGGAAGACACCGCCATCACCGTTCGCATCAGCGAGGGCACCTGGTACCTACCCTTCATGCGTACCCTCAAGATCACCTACCCCAATGGCCTGATCCACCTGATATTTACCGCCGCCACCCCGATTGATGATCAACATTCGCAAGTGGTGCAGTTTTGTCTCCGCAACGACACTGAGGAGCAGGCCAAAGCCGCTGATATCATCGCCTTTGATCGCCAAGTCACCCTCGAAGACAAACGGATCCTAGAGAGCACCGACTTTGATACGCCATTATCGATCTCGGTGGAGCAACACATGGCTTCCGACAAGCCCGGCATCGTCATGCGTCACAAATTAGCCGCTCTGCTGAAGCACTATGGAGAAGAAGAGCAGGGACAAAACTCCGCTCCCCCTCCCCAGGAGATGGCAGCAGTATGAAGGTCACAGACCATGCGGTTTTTCGCCGATTCTGGTATCCCGTCATGCCCCTCGCCAAACTGGTGGACGGGCCACAAGCCTTTGTCCTGCTCCAGCAGCCTCTAGCCCTCTGGCTGAATGAAGCCGGGGATCCCCAAGCGGTAGCCGATCGTTGTTGTCACCGCACCGCCAAGCTGTCCCTGGGCCAGGTGCAGGGCGATGCCATTCAATGTCCCTACCACGGCTGGCAATTTGATGGATCCGGAACCTGTGTCAAGGTGCCCCAACTGGAATCCGGGCCGATCCCCAAGTCCTACCAGGTCAAGTCCTTTGCCTGCCAAGCCCGCTATGGCTATGTCTGGGTCTGCCTAGAATCCCCCGCCCTGTACCCGATCCCCGAGATTCCCGAAGCCGGGGATCCCTCTTTTCGGCAGATCCATGAGTTTGATGAAACATGGGTTTGCAGCGGTCTGCGGTTTATGGAGAATGCTTTTGATAGCGCCCACCCCCACTTTGTTCACGGTCACGGCCAAACTCATGGGGATCAGTCCAACCCAGTGCCCCCACCCCTGGACGAAATTAGCGATCTAGAAGATGGGATCCTCGTCCGTCACTGGATGGAGGTGCTTAACCCCGATATCCAAAAGAAAAATCTCAATATCCAGAGCGACAAGACGATTCGTACCAACGTGCGGCGCTGGTTTGTCCCCTTCTCTCGTACCCTTCAGATCACCTATCCCAACGGTCTGATTCATCTGATCTTTTCGGCCTTTACCCCCATTGACGATCAACACTCCCAACTGATTCAGTTCTGCTTCCGCAATGACACAGAGGCAGAAGCCCCGGCGGCTGGGGTGATCGCCTACGACCGTCAGGTGACATGGGAGGACAAGATCATCCTAGAGACCACCGATTTTGATACCCCCCTCGATCTACAAGCCGAGGAACATATGGCCCCCGACAAACCTGGGATCCTAATGCGTCACAAGTTGGCGGCGTTGCTGAAAGCCCACTCCTAGTGCAGCTGGGCAGATTGAGTCTATTGGGGCGGGATCCCTGAAGTGGATCCTGCCTTGGCAGCAGTCGCGAGTAGATCTAGACTGGATTTGGCTTATACTATAGGGCTGTCGGCCAAAAAGCCGATTAGCCATCCTCACAATGCTGGTGTAGCTCAGTTGGTAGAGCAGCTGATTTGTAATCAGCCGGTCGCAAGTTCGAGTCTTGTCACCAGCTTCTTCACATACTCGTTGCAACCTAAGATCCCCAATCAAACTGATGGGATCCCTGGCCCAAGCGTAAAAAATGTTCTCAATCATCATTTCGGGCCTGCTAGTCTTGGCTCTAGGATCCCTGTCCATGAATTACCAAACATAAGCTGGAAGCCAAAGGCCCAGAAGATGGCGCTGGAGATGCAAAAGTCAACCAAGTTTTTGATGGCGACATTAATGCTATTTTTGGCCCGCACCAGTCCACTTTCCAGGCAACAAAACCCCGCCTGCGTGGTTGTGACCAAAATTGCACAAAACAGGATCCACAGGGTGTCCAAATCAATTGACAAGTCAGTGGTAGACAAAGTTCTAGCAGGGGCGAGAGGGGCGCAGATGAGCCGATTAGCATCGGTACTCTAACCTTTCTGTCGAACCAAAGGGGTTCGCGCTTTCGCTTAAATTCAGTCCGCAATCCTGCTTCCTTTAGTAGCTGCTATCCCTCTGCTGCTCCCCACCAATCGGCCAACAGAATAGAGAATAGCCAGAACCCTATTCTCTATTCTGTTGGCCGATCTATAACCCCCTTAGCCCCTTCCCCCATAGCTAAGAGTCCCTGTCACCTTGCAGCCTCAGTGGCGATCCCTTAGAATAAAGTCATAATGAGTATGAGATAGGGAGGCGACGGCATGAGACCTAAGACTGCCGTAAGCCAAACTTCAGGACAGGCACCAACCCTCAGCCTAATGCTAACCTCGATACCATTCAGCACTTTCAGGAGCACAAGCCCTATGGTTATGACCCAAGCCCGCAACCGCACCTATTCCACCCACAACAACATTCCTGCCGACCAGCGACAGGTTATCATCGATATCCTCAATCAAGCTCTAGCGGAAACCTTGGATCTTAAGACCCAGGCTAAACAAGCCCACTGGAATGTCAAAGGTCTAAATTTCATCGCCCTGCATGAGATGTTTGACACCTTTGCCACCACCCTAGAGGGCTATGTGGATATGGTGGCCGAGCGGGTTACCGCCTTGGGGGGTACCGCCATGGGCACAGCACGGATCGCCGCATCTGCCTCTACCCTGCCAGAGTATGACCTGACCGCCGTCAATGGCCAGCAACATCTGGAAGCCTTGTTGGCCCGATATGGCCAGTATGCCTCCAGCATTCGGGCCAACATCGACAAAACCGCTGAGCTAGGGGATGCTGATACCGCCGATCTGTTTACTGAGATCTCGCGTCAGATCGACTCGGATATGTGGTTCATCGAAGCTCACTTGCAAGGCTAAACCCAGCTTCCCTGACGGGTATGAGGCCAGGCCCAGACTGTCCCCACTTGCCCGTCCTCTGTCAGCCAGTCAAAAAACAATCGGGATCCACTAGGATGCACAATGAACAGTA
>JBHJNR010000188.1:0-5587 GCA_050330615.1 Cyanophyceae cyanobacterium | reverse complement strand
AGACTCTAAACGGACGTGGAGGAACGCATAAGTCTGGCTTGCCAGCAGCATCCGGTGAAGCGTCAACCTGTCGGGACGGCCAGCAATTGCAACTGCTATTGTTTGCCTAAACCGAATCCCCGTCCTTCAAGGGCAGGGAGGATGTCAATCAGGGCATGGGACTTGTGGTCAGAATTGGGCACCTGCACCACCACCACCAAGGCGGATCCCAACTGGACGATCTGGCAGTCGAGATCCAGCGGAGGCTCCAGATGAAAAGCCGCCACCTGTTGCACCTGGGCCAGGACAGCTTGGGGATCCGCTAGCCCCACCACAGCGCCATCATCGGCGATCCCCACCAAAATAACGCCCCCCTGGGTGTTGGCTAGAGCCGAAAGGGATCGAGCCACCGCCACCAGAGAGGAAAAGTGCTGCTTCCATTCCACTGTCTGGGATTCCCCCGCTGCCACCCAACGGCGCAGCTGTGAAACCGGGATCCCCATGACTCAACTATCGAATAAGGTAGCCACTGAAAAACTCAGCCGCCCGCAATCGCTGGCACAATGCTGACCTCATCGCCATCTTGCAATGGCGTGCTGGAGCCGTCCAAGAAGCGGATATCTTCGCTGTTGACATAGAAGTTGACAAACCGCCGCAACTCCCCTGTTTCGTCACAGAGGCGGGCTTTGATGCCGGGACAGCTGGATTCGAGAGAGTCCAAGAGTTCCCGGATGGTGGATCCCTCGCAATTGATCTCCGCTTGGTCTTGGGTCAATTTTTGCAGAGGGGTCGGAATCAAAACTTTGACGGCCATATCAACGCTCGTGTCTAATCCAAAAGAACAACAGAAAACAAAAACATCCGCCCACAGGTTGCCAACTGTCCCTTAGGGTAGCAGCACCCCATCAACCGCATGAATGACGCCGTTGGAGACCGGAATATCCGCCGAGATCACATTGGCTCCATTCACCGTGATACCACCACTGGCATCCACTTCCACCTGCAACGGGATCCCGGCCAGGGTGGTGACTTCGACCGACTGCCCAGGGCTCAGGTCAAAGGAGGTGATCCGACCTGGCACCACATGATAGGTCAAAATGTTCGTCAATGTACCACTATTTTGGGGTTCCAATAACGACTCCACCGTGCCAGCAGGCAGATTGGCAAAGGCAATATCGGAGGGGGCAAACACCGTGAAGGGGCCGGATCCCGCCAAGGCGGTATTCAATTCACTGGCCAGCAGGGCTGCCGCAATGGTGGTAAAGCCCCCCTCTAGGGTTTCTAGCTCCACCGTGATGGTGTTGAGCTCTTGTGGTTGGGCAGGCTGAGCCACTGCTGTCAGTCCTACCAGTACCGCCAGAGCTGTCGCTGGGATCCCATGATTCAAAAATGTCATATCCGTTCAATCTCCTCGAAAAAAGGTGTTGCGGGCAATCATAGAGGGTCTTGATTAAGACCTGCTTAACGATTACCCGCTCTAGGCACTGGATATCTGTCCGACTTGAGCCAAAGGTCAAATCAGGCTCTCAGATTCCAGGTTTCAGCTTTGGTGTGATGGTCTAACCCTAACGGCCTAAACCGTCACCTCTTGCCAGTCCAATCGTTCGAGGGTGCGGGCGCGTTCGAGGGCTTGCTCAAAGCTGTCGATTTTGGGGGAGATCAAGAGGGGATGACCCACGTGGGATTGCACCGCTTCTTGGGTCTTGAGTCCATTGCCGGTGATGTAGACCACCGTCACATCGTCAGGCTTGATTTGGCCAGAGGCTGCCAGCTTCTGCAACACGGCGATGGTGGTGCCACCAGCGGTTTCGGTAAAGATCCCTTCGGTCTCCGCCAGCAGCTTGATGCCCGCGATGATGGCGGGATCATTGGCAGACTCGATTTCACCCTTGGTCTTGCGGGCAATATCCAGGGCGTAGATGCCGTCAGCAGGATTGCCAATGGCGATGGACTTGGCGATGGTGTTGGGCTTGACGGGGGTGACAAAATCGCGACCTTCTTTGAAAGCTTGGGCAATCGGGGAGCACCCTTCCGCCTGAGCACCGTTAAAAATCACATCTTTGCCTTCCACCAGACCAATCTTGACGAACTCTTGGAAGCCCTTGTAGATCTTGCCGTACTGGGATCCCGAGGCCAACGGAATCACCACCTGATCCGGCAGTTGCCAGCCCAATTGCTCGGCTACCTCATAGGCCAAGGTTTTGGATCCCTCGGAGTAGTAGGGGCGCAGGTTGATGTTGACAAAGCCCCAGCCGTAACGATCCGCCACCTCTGAGCACAGGCGGTTGACTTGGTCATAGTTGCCTTCTACTGACATGACCGTGGGGCCATAGATCAGGGTGCCCATCACCTTGCCTGCTTCTAGGTCAGAAGGAATGAAGATGTAGCACTCCAACCCAGCATGGGCGGCAATGGCGGCGGTGGAGTTGGCCAAGTTGCCAGTGCTGGCGCAGGAGACGGTGGTGAAGCCCAATTCTTTGGCGCGGGTCAGAGCCACCGATACCACCCGGTCTTTGAAACTCAGGGTGGGCATATTGACCGCATCATTCTTGATGTAGAGGTTATTCAACCCCAAGCGCCGGCCCAATCGCTCTGCCTTGACCAGCGGCGTCATGCCTGTGCCCACGTCGATGGGATGCTCGGAGGTGACGGGCAAGAAAGGCCGATAGCGCCACATGGAATGCGGCCCCGCCTGAATGCTCTCGCGGGTGACAGTGCGCTTGAGCATGTCGTAGTCGTAGGTGACTTCCAACGGGCCAAAGCACAGCTCACAGACATGCAGAGCCTTGGGTTCGTACTCGGCCCCACACTCACGGCAGCGTAAGTTGCTGATGGTATAGACGGGAGTGGCGCTGAGGGCAGCTGGGGTAGCCGGAATCTTGACGGGGGCTTGAGTCATGGGAACCAGGTTGGGTAACGACGGTGGAGGCAGGCAAAGACAAGAACGGCTAGTAACAGGCAATAAAGTGGCAGGCAATAAAAATGATCTGTAGGAAGTGGCTTCAGACTTAGTCTGTGTCAAACACTAACACCCCTATCACACGCCGTCAACTATATCCGACTAAAATAGTCGGGATTAGATTTTGCCCCCAGAAACCCTGCCCAATAAAGAGCTACAGGAGAGTCTGGCCCCCCTGCCCAGCTGAGATGGCCCAAGATTACTCCTTAGTCTTTCTTTTCTTCTCGCTGTCCTGTTGCTCTCGGTCAGCATCGAGAAAGGAGACATTGGCAGAACGGGCAGAGCGATAATCCGCAATCCGAGCCGAGGCCGATGCCCAGACCTTACGGGATCCCTCTGCTGTTTTGTCGAAGGAAAGGGCTGACACGGCGCTGACACCGCTATCGAGAGCCTCGTTGATAGCGGTCAGATCTGCACTGAGAAAGACAAATTGCCAGCCCGCCTGTTGTTTTCCCCCGATCATCTGCTGGACTAGGGCGCGGGTAAATTCACGACTGGCGTTTTCTTGACCATCGGTGATGATCACCATGACAATCCGGCTAGGTTTGTCTGGGGCAGGGAGATCGGCGACGGTCTTTTCTAGATCGTTGATGCCTCGACCGATAGCGTCTAACAGGGGAGTGCTGGCGCGAGGAACAAAGGTGGCACTGGTTAGATCGGGCACCTCGGCAATGGGGCGAAAGTGGTGAATCACCTCATAGGGATCCTGAGAGTCAAATTGCACCAGGGTCAGGGTGGCGTGGCCCGGTTGCTGTTGTTGTTCGTGCAAAAAGGCATTGAAGCCGCCGATGGTATCTTCTCGGATGGATTGCATCGATCCGGTGCGGTCGAGAATGACGCTGATGTGGGTGGAGGGTGATGACATGGTGAGACCTGATTCAGAGGGGAAGGACGGGGATAGCAGTGTTTTAGCAAAGAAGATACGGCTGGCTGGCTCAGGTAACTCGTTTTGTAACCAAATACGGGCCGTAAACCATTACATGTGAGGTGAAAGGGCTTGCAATGTTCAGGAGTGGAGATCTTGGCCGAAGCCTTGTGAGAGGATTAGAGCTGTATTTGGCCATCTCTTGTCTATGCAACTGCGCATCTATGTTCCGCCTCACCCCCTGATCAAGCACTGGCTGACCATTGCCCGTGATGTGGAAACACCGATGCCCCTGTTTCGGACGGCGATGCAAGAGCTGGGACGCTGGCTGACCTATGAGGCGATGCGCGAGTGGATCCCTAGTCAGGAGGTGGAAGTGCAAACCCCCCTGGCTCTGACCGCCGGAGCTGTGATCGATCCAGGGATCCCGGTGGCGATTGTGCCGATTTTGCGGGCGGGCTTGGCCATGATCGAGGGCTGTCAGTCTTTATTGCCATTGGCGCGGGTGTTTCACTTGGGCATGGCACGGGATGAGGAGACGCTGGAGGCCCACTGTTATCTGAATAAATTGCCCGATCGGTTGGATCCTGCCACTCGGGTGCTGATCCCAGAGCCGATGGTGGCTACAGGAGGAACCTTGGTGCAGGTGATGCAGGAGTTGACCTCACGGGGAGTAGATCCCAGCTTGGTGAGAGTGGTCACCGCCCTAGCTGCTCCCCCTGCCCTGCAAAAACTGGGATCCCTTTATCCTCAGATGCAGATCTATGCGGCCATGATCGATGAGGCTTTGGATGAGCGAGGCTTTATTGTGCCGGGGCTAGGAGATGCGGGAGATAGATCTTTTGGCACTTAATTGGACTTTTGGGTGGTCTCCAAAGATTCAATGATGGCTTCTAGAGATAGTGATCAAATAAGACGGAGGATCAGGATGATCGGGAGAAAGATCATAAGGGCTCATTCTTTTCTGAAGATTTAGTCCAACTTAGCCTCGGTTAAATCTAAATTATTCCACTCCAACCCAGGGCCGATCTCCAAATAGATACCATCAGGTGCAAACACCTCCCAATCAGAAAGCTCACATTGATCTCCACTTGGTAAAATCATCACAGACGCCCCATCAGTAAACGCAAGAGCTAACCCCCAAGACGTCTCTAAGGGGATCACCTTGACAACCGATACTTGTGCTCCTGGGGTGATCAGGTGGGATCCCTCAAACATCTGAGGCGTAATTGATCTTCGGTTGTAATCCTCTTCCCTGTCTGCTTCTTCGTAGTAGATAAAAGGTGGATTTTGGACAACCCAGTGCGAGGCACGAGATCCGATAACAAAGGATCCTTTAGTCAGCTTGGAGTTCCACTTATAGGGATGCGGAGTCCCCAGATGTATCATTAGCTCATCACCATAAGAGAAACGAAAGTGCAAAAAGGGTTGCCCGACCAGAAATTGCAATCGTTCCTGAAGCTGTGACCCACTATCTTCTGGAGAGTTAATAATAAACGATTCTGTCTCAGAGCTTGTATTCTTCAGGAGTGAGAGTCTGTTTATCACGGCTAGTTTTTACCTCTCTATTGATTTGCAAAGTCTTGGCAGTGTCTATCCAATTCATCAAAAGTAAAGTCTCCTTTTTCGTTCTTTGTGTAAGGAGGACGTTCACTCAGAGCGACAGGCAAATAGATTGACAATCGAATAGGCGACAATTGCTACTAGGGTGAGTGTCATGATCTGCCGATGCATTTCTGTCACCCGTTGGAGATCAGTCAGCCCCGACTCCCATGTCCTATACC
>JBHJNR010000187.1:0-6370 GCA_050330615.1 Cyanophyceae cyanobacterium | reverse complement strand
CCAATGACAAACTTGCCGGTGGGGTTAGTCAAAATCCGGATCCCATCGGTGAGGGGCAGATTGAGTGCTGCCAGGGTGGGCTTGATAACGGTATCGATCAAGTCCTCGCGGATACGATGTTGCAAGGCAGCATCTTCCGTTAGACCATCAATAGATGCGGTGTGCTGAGTGGAGATCAGCAGCGTGTGCAGACCCACCGGGCGATCATCTTCATAGTGGACGCTGACCTGAGTTTTGCCATCGGGACGCAGATAGGACAGGGTGCCGTCTTGTCTCACCCGAGCCAACTGACGGGCCAGACGATGGGCCAAGCTGATCGGTAACGGCATTAACTCCGGTGTTTCGTCACAGGCATAGCCAAACATTAATCCTTGATCGCCAGCCCCGACCAGATCAAAGGGATCCCCTTTTTGCGTCCGGTCTTCTAAGGCTTGATTAACCCCCTGAGCAATATCCGGCGACTGTCGATCCAGCGCCACCAACACCGAGCAGCTATCGCTAGAAAAGCCATTATTGGCATCGGTGTAGCCGATCTCAGCGATCTTGCCTCGTACCAGATCCACAAAATTGACATTGGCCTGAGTGGTCACCTCCCCCGTCAGGAGGACTAAGCCCGTATTGACCACCACCTCAGCCGCTACCCGGCTGGCGGGATCCTGAGTCAATAGCGCATCCAGGATCGTATCTGAGATCTGATCGCAAATTTTGTCGGGGTGTCCCTCGGTCACCGACTCAGACGAAAATACAAAGGGTCTAGTCAAGGATCTACCTCCCAAAAAACATCGCAGGCCCTACACCAACGGGTTCAGGATCCAGTTCTACCGAGAGAAAACAGATAGAAGACCAGCTCCACTTGAGAGCCTTACCGCCCGTCATGGCTTGACCTTGATATCGGCGTTGCTACTTTCCTGCGTCACTTCAGCCTAAGTGCCCATCAACGGATTAACTACTTTTGCTCGGTTCTGACCCAAAGAATCAGACTACGAAGAGTGATGGAAGTGTGCCGTCTTAGGAGTTATTCCCCGCTGTCATCCAGCTGGGATCCAATACTTAGTCTGTCTTTATCTTCCGGTATTCAGATCATTGGATGAGGCTTGGCTCGACCCGAAGGTTTGGCCCGTTAATCATCATTTGATCGAGCGGACGAACCGCAGGAGTTGGCACCAAGTCAACGTTTCGATATCAGGAATCTATGAAAACGTTGCCAGGTTGCCGCAGCTTCATCGGGCCTGTTCCCTCAGCCTGCTCTGGATAAAGAACTGTATGGATACTACAAAGTCTTGTGCGGGTTGTCAAAGGGGATCCTACGGATTTCTAAGCCAGTTTCTATGCCAGCACCAAACCAATGGCTGCTCCCATTGGCACCAAGACCCACGAGGGCACCTTGAATCGCAGCAGCCCCAGCAGAGCCAGCAGCGCAATCACCACTGTCAATCCTGACAACCACAACGTATCTTGCCAAAAGGCTCCTCGGCCTAAGGTGACGGCAGCAGCAGCAATGGCCCCCAAAGCGGCTGGGGTCACCCCTTGCAAAGCGGCACGGATCCAGGGATTTTTATGCACTTTTAACATCAAGGGGGTTGCCACCATAATGAAGGCAAAAGAGGGCAGAAAGATGGCCACAGAAGCCACCAGGGATCCCCAAAATCCTGCTACTTTGTAGCCCACAAAAGCAGCGGTCAGCACCACAGGGCCAGGGGTGAATTGGCCGATTGCCACCCCATCCAAAAATTCAGTTTGGGTCATCCAGCCCAACTGATCCACCACCTCGCTGGAGATAAACGGAATGATCACCAATCCGCCCCCATAGACTGCGCTGCCCACCTTTAAAAAGAACAGCGCCAAAGGCCAAAAGTAAGCCTCAATCCGCTCTGCCCCCCAAAAGCTAGATGCCGCCAATACCTCTGGCGATACCGAGGCTAAGCCCGCTGTCCAACTGGTGGTCACCCTCAGCAAACTAGGGATCCCGATTAGCAGCAGTTGTTGACTGGCTTTAGCCCCAGGTGAGGATGGTTCTTGATCTGGGCTTGGGGATGGGCAAGAGGATCCTTTGGCAATGACGGCAGGAGGGCCACCCCACGGAGATCTGGGACCACATACGATCAGGCCAACGATGGCAGACCCGATAAACAAAAAGACAACATTGATGCCAAAACTCAGCAGTAGGGCAAAGACAGCCACCGCAATGGCCATTTGGATCCCTGATTTAATCGCCTTCTTCCCCAATTTCCAACAAAAGGCCACAATCAGGGCGATCACCACTGGCGCGATTCCCAAGAATAGGAAGGACAGTTGGGGCAGGGCTTGGTAGCGAAAATAGGCCCAACTCAGCACCACTTCGATCAGATAAGCCGGAATAATGAATGACAGTCCGGCCACCAACGCCCCTGGGATTCCAGCCCGCCAATAGCCAATAAAAATCCCCACTTGTGTGGAGGCTGGCCCCGGTAACATCTCACAGATGGCCATCCCTGCCAGGAACTCCTCCTGACTCATCCATCCCCGCCGTTGAACGACTGCCTCATTTTGCATCGCGATGTGAGCCTGAGGCCCGCCAAATCCGGTGCTGCCCAAGCGAAAGAACAGACCCGCTAGTTGCCACAGCCGCACCCCCAAGGGATCCGAGTCGTGGTGTGGGTTGAGCGCTGAGTCAGACATCTGATCATTAGCCTGCTAGAGGACACGATCAGAATACCAATTCGGATCCCGTTTCGACGTGAAGGACAAGCTGTTCAGACAGCATTGGTCGGAGGTTAATGGGCTGTCAAGGCTCTAGAGGAGAAGCCCGTCACCTTATTGTGAAACCATCGTTAGTAATCGATATGTTCGATGGTGGTGATGGAATCAGAGCCAAATCGTTGGGGTGAGACCCGATAGACCTGCTGAGGGGGCACAGGATTAGCTGTAGCAGGATCCAAGGCATTTTCGGAGGCTTCAGCATAGACCTCCGCTTGCGTTTTAAGGGCTGTGATCGACTGATTCAGAATGCCTAGCCGCTCCTCAATTTGGCCTCGCCGTTCGGTCATGGCTGACAATTCCTGATGCAACCGCTGCTTTTCGACCGTCAACTGCTGGATTTCTGCATAGACCGCCGCCTCTGTTTTGCGTCGTGGGATAGTGCGAAGTTTGGGGCGAGTACCAGAGCGAGGCATACGAGGCAAACTCATGGTTGGCATCCTCTAAGGGGCATAGGTGTTCCCTATCATACCCAAAGTCATCGGAGAGATTGGCCAGTCTTCATGCAACGGTATCTATCTGACCTGAATTGAACTGAATCAATAGGTGAGAGAGGAGGAAGAGTAGTTGTCTGAGAGATCTGTCATCCGATCGGGGGAGGATGAACAATCAGCTTGACCAAGAGAGGCACCAAAACCACAACCGTAATCAGACGGGCTAAATGCATGATCACCACAGTGGTACTCTGGGCACCCATATCCAGGGCAAGCAGACTCATCCCCGAAATGCCTCCTGGTGCCGTGCTGAGCAAGGCGGTCATTTGCTCAATGCCCAACCACCGAGATAGTCCATAAGCAGAGGCCACGCCGGTGCCAATAGCGATGGTGGTGCTGATCAAAACGGGCTTCCATAAATCTTTGAGCGCCAAAAACGTCTCAGGGGAAAGCTGGGTGCCCAATGTAATGCCCAAGGCAAGTTGTAGTCCAAATCCCACCCAGTTCGGTAGAGGGGGCAGGGCCAGTGTGCCCCAGCTCCGACTGAGGATATTGCCCAGACCGACAAAAGCCATGGATCCCACCAGCACCCCCGCTGGCACTTTAAGTTTGAGCCCGATCCAGGCTCCCAAAAAGCCCAACAGGATCATCCAACCAAATCCAAGTCCTTGTGAAATAACAGAGGGGGTGGCCATTCGTTGACCTGAGAGGATTTTGGGTGGGCAGAGAACTGATCGTAGAAGCGATAACGAACTCAGATGACAAACTCAATGGAGAATCGCCAGATTAGCAATCGCTCAAGTATCCGTCATTTGAGTATGACAAGATTGACACTCCTCAATCCGCTGATGCTGTTGCGCAAGCTTCCTGCAGGGTGATTGAGGATTTTTGGTTCAGCCAGTCAACTTGCCCCTCAACACCAGAGTATCGGCTAGGGAAAGGTTCCCTTGAGTATGAGATCAGGTGATTCAAATCGAACTCACACCCTTGTTTGGGGGCGTTCTACCGTCAGTTGCTCCGGTTGGCGTCGTTGGCTGATGTTCACTTGGATCCCTTTGGCTCCTTCGGCCTCCAGATCACTAAGGTAGGATGACTTGTTGCCTGCCGCCTCTTGTTCTGAGTCAAACGGGCCAAAGTAATAGGTGCAAGCAGGTTCGGTGGTGGTGATCTCGATCCAGAATTTTCCGAATCCTGGCAGAATGCCCAGCGCCTTGGCAAAGAAGTTCACAGGCTTTTCCCCTCATGGCCTTTCTGTTAAGAATTATGCTATAGCAACGACGCTCATGGCTAGGGTGGAAACGAAGAACCCGGCGGTACTTGCTAGATCTCCCACCCCTCCTATTCACCTTCCTATTATCGGGTATCGAGGGATCCTAAGTCCGTTTGAGCGTGCGCTGCCAACGTTGACGACAGACTTCGTACAAGGCCATTCCTGCGGCAACAGACGCATTGAGACTCTGGGTACGCCCCTGTAAAGGGATCGTCACCAACATATCGCAACGCTGCTGCGTTAACAGGCTAATCCCCTCTCCTTCGGCCCCCACCACCAACACAATAGGGCCATTGAAGTCGATGGTATGAATGGGCTGACTGCCACTGGCATCGGTGCCATAGATCCAGAAACCTTTTTCCTTGAGGGTTTCTAGAGCCCGATTGAGGTTGATGACACGGGCAATTGGAAGTGTGGTGAGGGCACCAGCAGCCACCTTGAGCACGGTGGAGTTAACCCCAACCGCCCGACGTTGCGGGATCACCATCCCTTGAGCCCCCATGGCCTCAGCCGTCCGGGCAATCGCCCCCAAGTTGTGGGGATCCTGAATGCCGTCCGCCATGACGATAACGGGACTGGAGCTAGCTTTCAGCGCAGTATCCGCCAGCTCCTCTAGGTCGGTATAGCTATAGCTGGTGCCTTGGGCAGCAATGCCCTGGTGATTGCTGCCATCAGTGATGGCGCTGAGGCGAGCTGGAGTAACCTCATCAATGACGGTGCCCCGCTGTTTGGCACTTTCTAATAGGGGATGAAAACGGGGATGGTAGCGTAATGGCGCGATTACCCACACTCGATTGAGGGTGCTGCCCCCCTCCAGTGCCGCCAAAACACTGTGACGGCCATAGAGCAGATCCGACTGATCATCTTCAGCCGTACTGCCATCGGATTGATCAGACACGGAAGCGTGAAAAGCTCGGCGGGCCTCTCGCTCAGCCAGTCGTTGATCATCATCCCCCACTTGACCAAAATCTTGATCCAGCTCCGGATCCGGTTCATAAACAGGGCCGCGCTTAACCTCAGGCTTATTGCGTGGCGGAAAGGATCCCCCCCCTCTGACCGTCGGGCGCTCAAAGCTGGATCCCATAGAATCTCTGGATCCCCCAAACCGATTCTTGGGTCGATCGGATGGGCCAGAGCGGGGGCTAGGGCGTGCTCCAGATCGCGCGGATGGTTTACCGAAGGGTGACCGCTTGCGCTCAGAACCAGGGCCACTGCGTCGATCATCGGATGAGGATCGATTAAAGCTGCGCTCCCCTCCATCACGGGCACCAAAGTCCCGATCCCCCCGATCGCGGCTGGGATACTCTCGGTTGGGACGCTCTGGCCGATCTTGATCATCCCGTCTTCTGGGATTGCGGGGGCCAGCACTATCCGGCCGACTAGGGCGCTCACCCCGATCGGGTCGATCATTCCCTCGTCTCTCCGGTCGTCCTTCCGTGCGGCGGGGGCGAGAGCCAGGATCCCAGTTGTCCTGTTGGCGCAATTTGGGCCGATCAGAATTGCCCTGATCGCGATTGCCCTGATCGCGGGGTCTCGGTCGATCTGAGGATCCTGGATTGGCACCATCATCCCGCAGGCGAGGCTGGCCCGATGAATTTGAAGATTTATTGAAACGGCCACCCGATCCGCCACTGGCGGGCTGTCCAAAGGAACGAGAAGGGGATCCCGAGCGGTTAGCCCCCCCCCGATTGGAGGGACGAGAGGAAGGGCGACGAGAAGGGGGACGATCTGAAGGCATGGGATCCACTGACTGAGAAGATCTATCCTGACACAAATGCCTCGCGGTGATGTGGTGAAGATTCTGTAGGTTAGTAAACTACCCCGCGCTACAGAGCGCGGAGCCTTCAATAGCCCTGAGCCGAACATGATCCGCAAGGGAACACGCCCAGCCCGAACCTTCAGGCGAGTTTACAATTCGCCCCAATGTTGC
>JBHJNR010000186.1:0-3049 GCA_050330615.1 Cyanophyceae cyanobacterium | reverse complement strand
AGGTCAGCAGATCCCATTGGGCTGCCAAGCCCCATTTCCTCAAGCCAGAGTCAAGTCCCCCCGCCATTTCCTGCTAGACCGTCTCCCCCTCCGGCCCCGATTCAGAAACGCATCGATCCGGTTGAGATTCCCAAGCCAGGAAGAGCGATACCTCAGCTCAAGCCTGTCCAGAATCCCCCGACAACAAGGACTCAGCCTTCTTCTCCTGTCCCAACTGCTGCCCCTGTCGAGAGGTCAATGGATCCTGTTCAATCAGCAGAGACAGGGATCCCGACTCAATCTCCCCCAGAGCCCTCCCCCGTCTCAACTACCCCCCCCTCTGTTTTGCCCCCTATCCAGAGACAGGTGGATCCGGTCGCATCGCCACCGTCGCCGCCGCTGATGCCAACGAGTTCCCAGGCAGTTGCCACTGATGCTCCTACCTCTCCTCAGCCACCTAGGGATCCCGGCTTCCAGACTCCACCTTCCCGCCAAAAACGGAAGGATCCCTCGACCTTTGTGGACATCACAGCCCGGGCCGCTCCAGTTACTCCTCAGGTATCCCCTAGTCAGCCGGTTTCAACGACCATCCAGCCCAAGGCAAGCTCTCCCCAGCAACCAACAGGAGATTTGGGGCCGTTGACAGAACCTCTGGCAAAAAGCGATCAGGGAATACCCCCCGATCCTGTTGATAGTCCTGCGCGGGAATCGTTGGGCACTGAAATAGCATCATCTCCTCCTCTTTCCGTTCAAAAACAGATTGAGACTAGTCCACTCGAAGAATCAGGGATCCCCTTCCCAGTACTAGATCCTTTACCTCAAGTACAGAGGGTTGTAACCCCAGCGCCCCCAATTCAGCAGCAGATTGAGCCATCTCGTCAGTCAAATATTGGGATCCCAGTTCAGCCCAAACCAGTGGAATCAGCACCTGTTGAAAGCAATCAGCCGCTAGCTCCCATTCCAAAGCCAATGGAATCCGAGTCAATGGATTCAGAGCCAATGGATTCAGCTGTGATTACACCGCAAAGGATCCCAGCTCCACCTAGCCCAGACAAATCACCTGCACCCATCCAACAGGATCAGAATCCCATAGTAGAACAGCAGACAGAAACTGCACCTCCAGTTCCGCCTGCCCCATCTGAATCACCCGCCATTGAGACTGCTCAGCCGCCAGCGCCTATACAAAGGCAAGCCGATGGTGGCCAGTTCTCACAGCTAGAGATCCCGACTCAGCCCCATCCAGCCGCATCTCCCACCCATGCACCCATCCAACCTTCGAGTCTGATCCAGAGACAGATAGAGCCAATGGTATTGCCAGAGGCAGGGATCCCGACCTCCCTTCAGCTAACGCCACCCCCGCCATCTTCAGGTGTGCAGAGGGAGATCGAGCCAGATGTAAAGCCAAAAACAGGGATCCCGGTGCCAACCCAGCCCCAGCCGCCTGAGGTGCCTGCTAGTCAGGCAATTCAGCACACCCCTTCTGCCATCAACCAGCTCCAGCCAGCTCCTGACCTGAACCAGTCAACGCTGCCTCAGGATCTGCCCCAGTCTGCCGCTGCCCAAGCTCCGGCAGAAGTTGTACCCCAGAATCCGGCTACCCCAGCTCAGGAATCCCAGCCATCACCATCCATTCAGAAACGCAAGGATCCCGCTGAATTTGTTGACATCACCGCTCGACCAGCGCGGTTTCACCCCCCATCACCGCCCAGTCAACCAATCGAACCCATAGTCCAAAGAAGACAGAGTTTTAGGCAAGACGACCAAGCACCTATTCCTGTCCCCGCAGATAATCAGAAGGATCCATCTATTCTTAGTTCAGAGGATGAGATCCTTGACCCAGATCTGGGAGATAGCTCTTCCTTAACTGATATCAATTCTGAGGATCAATCTCCTTCTATTAGCCAGGATCCAGTTGAAATAATAGCTCGCTCAATAGAGCCTCTTGGGACTGAATATTCACCCCAAAATGATCAGCAATCCTTTCCAGAAACTCTGCCTGTCGAACAATTAGAAACATCAGAAATTGTAATTGATCAAGCTCCAGTTATTCAAGCAAAACAGCAATCGCCTGAAGCCATCAGAATCGACCCAAAAATTGCCGACATCGATTCAGACAATCCCAGTATTTCATCTGTATCGCCTGTAATTCAGCCAGAACAAATCCTAGATTATCCTTCGCCACCAAAAAGTACGCCTGCAACCACAGGATCCCTTGAAGTCAATTCTGATCTCAGCGCATTACAACCGCTAGTGCGGGCCGATCACTTCTTGCAGCCCTCGCTGTTATCTCCCACTAGCCAAAACCCTCTGATCCCACTACCCATCACGACAGACAATCAGGCATTAGGATCCCGTTCCCCCCTTCAACCTGGTAGTAAGCCCGAGTCAAGATCGGTTTCTCAGCCCCCCTCTCAACCTTCACCCTCTCAACCTGTAATCCAGCCAGCTCCTGCTAGTACACCGTCAGATGAGCCTCTCTCTACGGCTACAAAATATCCTGCTAAAACCCCTCAGGAGATGGAGGATTGGGCCAGTATTGATGAGTTAGTCCAAGCCTTTTCTGATCCTTCAGCCCCAAACCAACCTACGCCTCCCAGCCCCCCCTCATCCCATCCAGAGACAACCCAGAATAACTACACCATCAAAAACACAACTTTGGGATCCCAAGCACGCCTTGAACCACCGCCATCCACCCCAGATCAATGGGGGAGTTTGGAAGACTTGATGGATCGGTTATCTCAGGAATCCAGCCAGCCCCCTCCGCAGGCGGAGCCAACCCAAGCAACTACCACGATCCAGGCCAGCTTTGAAACAAGGGATCCCGATTTTCCGCCGTTGACTTTTAAGAAACCCCCAGCCACACGTTCTATTCCTCAGATACAGAAAGCTGAAGGATCTGAATCAGTGCAAATTGTTTCTGAATCCGTATCGGCAGAGCAAGGTGGAGCATCTGAGGGTGATTTAGATAGTCAGATTGACGGTCTTGCTCAAGAAATCTATTATCTACTACGAAACAGGCTATCAATTGAGCGAGAAAGGCAAGGGCCGAACTATCGAACTCGTCTCAGCT
>JBHJNR010000185.1:0-5409 GCA_050330615.1 Cyanophyceae cyanobacterium | reverse complement strand
CAAGTCATTTGTACCCGTGGGCAACGGGGAACTGAAAATGCCTGTGGAGTCGAGGCGGCGGGGGCTGGGGTCACTCAGTCTAGCTGGCTGGCTGTGAAGCAGGAAATCCTTGGGGCGACCCAGGGAATCTCCCTGCATACCCGATAGGGTTGCTGGGAGAGGATGTCAATAACTGAAAATCAAATTAAACCATAATCATAATGATTCAATATCTGAGCCAAGAGAGTCGCATGATTACCTAGCAAAGCACCTAAGTTTGTTTCCTGTAAATTGGAAGAGACTCGGTCAAACAAACCCAAGCAGGCTCGGGTGTTATCCAGACGTGAGAAATACTTAATTCCATCAACCCCTTGTGGATGGTCAAAGATAGCCTTTGCCCAACGACGAGCCATCTCATAAGATCCTGAAGTTAATCTGGCATCTGCCCCAATCTTGACTAACCCAGCACCTGTTAAATCTACCAATTGCAAAGGTCGGTCTGACTCAAATCGGGCTAAGTATCGCTGTTTCAAGATCCTTTCTTCTACAATTTGTCTACCATGAACTCGGCCAAAACTCTCGATAAAAGGGACATACTCATCCTCTCCTACATATAGGATCCCATATCCCTGTGCAGGCCCATCAAATCGCCCTTCACCACTGTGATCAAAATAAAGCGCAGAAGGATGCCGAATGGAGTTCAACCGAAAAAAGGGCCCCGCGCTCCTCACCACTGGAAGAACGCGGGACTGAAAATCAGCAGGGGGATCCGGATGAGCAGCAAGATCTTTAGGCCGCACCCTGCTCTCCATAATGCTGCGCGGCCCAGACGACTTGCTCAACCTCTCCGGCTTTTAAGCAATCCAATGGGGTCTTTCCCTCTAAATGAATATCCCCACTTTTTAAAAACATCAACTGTGTCCAAGGAGAATAGTCCTTGAGTGCCTGCAATACTCGATCTAAGCCAGGTACTACTCCCTGATCCTGAAATTGAACCAGAGGATAAAGATATCCACGCCGACCCGTCGTTATTGCCAAGAGTTGGAGCTTCGAGCGACGTTTGTCAACCGCTTGCCGTGTAATCTTGAGGAACTCAGCGACTTGCTCACTCCTTAAAGGCTCCCCATCCTCGTACAACAACTCGTGCTTAATCTGCACTCCTCTTAAACGCGCTGCCGCTAAGGGATCCCGTGAATGAAATAAGTGCAAAGACTCTGGCTGGCGTAGAATCTCAATCAACTTATCAACGCCTGCAACCTTTTTATTGGCCTCCGACACCACCGTTTGGTTGCGCGTTGCTTGGAACAGAGGTTGTATCATCTCGCGCAGTAGTACTCCCTGAGGAGTGGATGCCTGCATCACTTTTATCGCTTCTGCAACAAGAGCATCATCGATTGCAGTGTTGTCTGAAGAGGCATTGACTAGATGGCTCGTAGTCTTTATGCCTTGTAGTCTTTTTCCCACGAACCCCATACTTTACTGAGCCTATAATTTTCATACTTTTTTCTGCCAGAATTTCTTTCTGCCAGGATCTACTTTGCAAATTCTATCTTTCTAGGTTAACCAAGTTGCGCAACTTGGTCAACTTAGCTGTCATGAGGAACCGTTGGCTGGTGACTAAGAGGCTGCACTTAGTTGGTCGGACGAGCAGATGTAATTCCTGACAATGGATCTGGCTATGTAACGGGTGAGCATCTCTATCACGACCCAGTGCTGAAGAAAACTGGAGAAAGCAGGTTGGCTTAAACTACTCAAGCATCCTCTGCCCCCATCAACGATTGGCCCGATAGAGCAGAGCTAGCCCCGCCAGGGATCCCACCCCATTGGGCAACCACGCCGCCACCTCTGGCCCCAGGGTGCCAATCTGTCCCAGCGCCTGGGTAATAAAAGAGAACACGTAATAGCCAAAGATGATCAACACGCTCAGCCCCAACCCCAAAGAGGAACTGGTGCGGTGGGGGCGAAAACCCAGGGGCACCCCGACCAAGACAAAGGTCAGACAGGCAAACGGGATCGCCACCTTTTGATGCAGATTCACCTGTAATCGCCGCACCTGCTGGGCATCCCCTGAGCGGGAAATCACGTCGATATAGTGGCTCAACTCGGTGATATTCATCTCCTCCGGTCGCCGCACCTCCTGAGCCAGATCCAGAGGTGCCCGCGACAGCTGGATCTCCTGTTGGCTAAAGGTGACGATATTGCTGTAGGTGCCCTCTGGCGAGACCACATAGCTGGTGCCCTCCCGAAATAACCATCGATTGTCCTCCGGTTGCCATTCCCCGGTTTGGGCCAATACGATCTGGTTGAGGTTTTCGTTAGAAAAGTCCAGCACCACAATGCCCCGCATCTGCTGCCCATCAAAGCTGCGGGCATAAAACTGCCTGGCCAGCCCCTGCCGGGTGATCAGTTGGCCCTCGCCATCTCGTTGGGGGATCTCGGCAAACTCTTGGTAGAGGATATTCTCTTGGCGAAAGTCTGGCTGGGTACGATTGAGGGCGCTATTGAGGGTGAGAGCGGCCTGCCGATTAGCTATAGGCACTACCCGCTCGTTAAACAAAAACGTCACCCCCGTTACCCCCAGGCTGAGGATCAGAGCGGGCAAAATCATCCGGTAGAGATTGACCCCACAGGCGCGCAGGGCGGTGATCTCGCTATCCCCAGACAGACGGCCAAAGGCCAGCAGTGAGGCCAACAGCATCGACATCGGAAAGGTGAGCACGATCATCTCGGGTGCCCGCAGCACAAACACCTGCAAGGCCACCTGAATGGGCAAGCCAGACTCCGCGATCAGCCGCACCAGCTCAAACAGGGATCCAATGGCCATGGCCAGCGTGGTGAAGGCTCCCACCCCAAAGATGAAGGGGAATACCATCTCGGTGATCAAATAGCGATCCATCAGCCGCCGGGATCCCCACTGGGAGATGCGGGGGGCAGGCGGGCGAATTTTGACGGGGGCAGTCGGGGTCACAGCGTTAGACCAAAGTGTTAGACCAAAGGGAGAGGCGGTGGGCAAACAGGACATTACATGCGGAATTTCTCGCCCAAGTAATACTTTCGCACCAAGGGATCGTTGGCCAGATCATGGGCATTGCCCTTGGCCAAAATCGCCCCATCGTTGAGAATGTAGGCCCGGTCGGTGATCTCCAGCGTCTCCCGCACGTTGTGATCGGTGATCAAGACGCCGATACCCCGATGCTTGAGCTTGCTGACCACTTCTTGGATATCCGCCACCGCAATCGGATCTACTCCGGCAAAAGGCTCGTCCAATAACAAAAATCGTGGCCCCTGTACCCCCGCCGCCAAAGCCCGAGCGATCTCAGCCCGCCGCCGTTCTCCCCCCGACACCTGGAGACCTAAGCTACGGGCCACATGGGTGATGCTAAATTCCTCCAACAGCTGATGCAGCCGCTCCCGCCACAGCCGCCGAGGCACGCCGGTTTGCTCCATGATCAGCAGCAGATTGTCCTGGATACTCAGCCGTCGAAAGATGCTAGGTTCTTGGGCCAAATAGCCGATCCCCAACTGAGCCCGACGGTGCATGGGCAAGCCGGTGATGTCATTGTTATCCAGCCAGACATGGCCGCGATTGGGCTGCACCAAGCCCGTCATGATATAAAACGTGGTGGTCTTGCCCGCCCCATTGGGCCCCAACAAGCCCACGATCTCCCCTTGGGTGATGTCGAGGCTGACATCGCTCACCACTTCGCGGCGACCATATCGCTTGCAGATGTTTTCTAGAAAAATGCGCATTGGCGGGATCCCACTCAGGGGGCTAAGGCTAGGAGTGTTGCGGCTGGGTTGCAGTCCTAGTCACCCTAACGGATCCGGTTCATCCTGGACTAGGGGATCCTGAGCAGTTTCAACTAGCCAAAGCGGGCGGTTTTTAACTGATCCAAGAGGGCGGGATCCAATTTCAGCATATTCAGCCGGATCCCACGAGCATTGGGGCCGTGATAATCGCTGCCACCCGTCCACACCAGATCATATTTCCGAGCCAGAGCCGCCAACCCTTGGGTGGTGCTCTTCGATTGTTCGGGATGATAGACCTCGATCCCCCGCAAGCCCGCTGCCACTAGATCCCGCAGGGTGCGCTCGACGGTATCCCCTCGAAACAGATGAGGGTGTGCCCAGACGGGAATGGCATCACAGTCTCGCAACAGCTGGATCCCGTCCAGGGCCGAAAACTTGCCGAAGGGCACAAAGGCTGGCCCGTCATCCCCCAACAAGCGATCAAAGGCTTCTCGGTTATTGCGCACATGACCCGCCTTGACCAGGGCTTGGGCCAGATGAGGCCGTCCGGGGGTGAGGTGAGTGACGGGCAATTCGATGGGAAAGCCCAAGGTGGCCAGCTTGTCCACCATCGCTTGTGCCCGTTGGATCCGCCCCTGTCGCTGTTCTTCCAGGGGATCCGCTAGTTTTGCCGCATCGGGATAAAAGCCCAAGATATGCAGGGAGCGGCCTCGACATACGGTGCTCAATTCCAACGCGGGCACGATCTCTACCCCCACCCGATCCCCAGCGGTACAGGCTTCAACCCAGCCAGCGGTGGTGTCATGGTCTGAGATGGCCAGGGCCTTGAGCCCCTCTTGAGCGGCCAGTTCCACTAACGCTGTCGGACTCAGGGATCCATCAGAGCAGGTGGTATGGGCGTGGAGATCAATCATGGCTGGGATCCAAGGGCAGCTATCTATTCTGGCATTTTTGCCTATGCGGCTGTCCCGCCAGCAGATTAGGGTGAAAAGATACGCCATTTTGAGATCTCGCATGAGCCAACTGGACGCCTATTGGATGCAGCACTGTTTGACTCTGGCTCGCCAAGGCCGCACCAGCCCCAATCCTCAGGTGGGATCCGTGATCGTCAAAAATGGTCAGAAGGTGGGATCCGGGTTTCATCCCAAAGCCGGGGAGCCTCATGCGGAGGTCTTCGCACTGCGGGCGGCGGGGGCAGAGGCGCAAGGGGCAACGATCTATGTCAACCTAGAGCCTTGCCATCATCAGGGTCGCACCCCCCCCTGCACTCAGGCTATCCTCGCCGCCGGGATCCAACGGGTGGTGGCAGGCATGGAGGATCCCAACCCTTTGGTGGCGGGCCGGGGCATCCAGGCTCTGCGGGCAGCGGGGCTTGAGGTCACTGTTGGGGTAGAAGAATCCGCCTGTCGCCGCCTCAACGAAGCCTTTTGCTTTGCCATCACCCATCAGCGCAGCTTTGGCCTGCTGAAATATGCCATGACTCTGGACGGCAAAATTGCCACCCGCACCGGGCATAGCCAATGGGTGAGTGGATCCCACTCTCGTCAACAGGTGCATCAACTGCGCTCGGAGGTGGATGCGGTGGTGATTGGCGGGGCCACCTTGCGGGCGGATGATCCGCGTCTCACCGCTCGCCTACCCGAGGGATCCCTGGCTCCCCACCAACCGCTCAGAGTGGTG